>CATAQZ010000249.1 GCA_949487015.1 Flavobacteriales bacterium UBA4585 | reverse complement strand
TTCGGTGAAGACGTTACCTACCATATTAACCCTACAGGTAAATTCGTGATCGGTGGACCGCACGGTGATACTGGACTTACGGGACGTAAAATCATTGTCGATACGTACGGTGGAAAAGGAGCGCACGGAGGTGGTGCCTTCTCAGGGAAAGACCCTTCTAAAGTAGACCGCTCTGCTGCATATGCAACCCGTCATGTTGCAAAAAATCTCGTAGCTGCCGGTGTTTGTGACCAGGTGCTTGTTCAGGTTTCTTATGCGATCGGTGTAGTTGAGCCTATGGGAGTCTTTGTCGATACCTACGGAACGTCGAAGGTTGATTTTACCGATGGTGAAATTGCCGCTAAGGTGAAGGAACTTTACGATTTCCGTCCAGGATTGATTGAGAAGAATTTAAAACTACGTCAACCGATGTACAGTGAAAGTGCGGCCTACGGCCACATGGGACGTACCAATGAAACGGTGACAAAAACGTTTAAATCTGCCGACGGTAGAACAGAGCTCAAGCTAGATGTCGAATTGTTTACTTGGGAAAAACTCGACTTTGTCGATGCATTCAAAAATGCATTCAACTGCTAGAAGCAAAAATACAACAGTGTAAAAAAAAGGGGCTGCGCGGTGCGCAGCCCCTTTTTTAATTCCTTAATTCACGCGCTTCATCGGCCGCGTTAATGGATTATACCCACTGATCTACGGACGACAAATTCATCGCCTCTAAAGACCAATTGGTAGGTACCCGCTGGATAAGAACGAAGATCTAATCTTGTATTGAACGGCCCTTCAAAAACTAATTGTCCAGCAGGACTATACAACTCCATTCGGAGCACCTCAGCCGTAGTCTGAACTTCTATGAATCCCTGCGTTGGGTTTGGATAGAGCGTTAAATCAATCGCTAGGTTTTCATCCAGTCCAATACCGCTTGTAACAACGACGGCGTTATTATCAGAACCCGAACAACCGGCTGAATTCGTGACTAGTAAGGTTACGATATAAGTGCCTTTATTCGCATAAGTGTGCTGCGGATTAGGAGAAGTAGCGTTACCTCCGTCTCCGAAGTACCACTGCCATGAATTTGCGTACATGGAAGAATCTATGAACTGCACTGTCGTACCAGCCTGAACGGTATCTGGAAATTCAGAGGCCACATAAAGGATGTCATTCAGCGCAACGTTCTTATACAAAGTATCAGATCCACCGGCATTTGAGGTCACCAACATCACCTGGTAGGTACCTGGTTTCATATAATTATGGGACGGATTCACTGCTGCAGAGAAGGTACCGTCGCCGAAAGCCCAGAAATATTGTGATCCATTCGTACTCTCATTGATGAAACTTACCTCACCGTTACAAGCGTTCTGTACTGAATACTGGTAATCCGCATCTGGTGCAAAAATCACATTTGCACTAAGGTTGACGTATTGAATACTGTCATTATTTGTGATGGTAAGAATCCCCGTTTGCTGTGTTGCTGTAGTTGCTGTGAACGTCACATCTAACCAAGCACTTGCGCCTGCCGCGATGGTCTTAGACGTCCAGCTTGGGGCAAAATGTGCATTGTTAGAAGCGACATTGGTAATGGACAAATCGGTACAACCGTCATTCGTCACTAAGACGCTGTCGAGCACTGGGGTAGTATTGTAGATATTACCATAATTCACAGCATTAGTACCTAATACCATATCCGGCTCGCTCACCACATTTACCGTCATCGGTACTTGATAGAGTGGATCCTGAGGATCGTTCGTTTCAAAAAGTACTGACGTATTGTAGGTGCCTACTGCAAGGCTACTCACTGTTACGAGTAAGGACTTTGTAACACTATTACCGGCAGCAACTGAACCCGTAGTCAATCCTACTGGAGATGCCCAGGTTACTGGGTCTTTTTGATGTACCTCAACCGTACAGGTCTGTCCTGCTGTATACGTGTAATTGTAAGAATACAATTGAATCGTTAAATAGCCACTATTAATAATGTTCGTAAGCTGAGTACCAGTGATGAATCCTGAAATGGTATCGTTGGTATAATTCGCAACGTTATTGTCGTAGAGGGTTTGGATGTAGCTTCCATTCGCATAGAGGTAGAAATAATTGTTCGTAGCACTGTACTCTCCATTGAGAATGATGTCGTAGAACAAGGTATCGGAATCTATGATGTTGTTAAAGGTATGTACCTGTGTGTTCGAATAGTTCGGAGCTGGGTAGAGCCAATTTTGTGTTGAACTCGAATCGTACACCTCAGCTACACTTACTTCATAACTCAATGCAGCTGAACCATTGTTAGTAATGGTATATGGTACTGTGGTAAAGCTGTTACACTTGTTCACCGTCACCGCAATACTGCTTGGACTCACACTAATATCCGAAGCACCTACGATAACTCCAGAGAGACAGTGTGTAATAGTATCCGCGTTAGTATAAATACTCAATTGATCACTTACGCTACCTAGCGTACTTGAATTTAAAGTCACCGGAATATATCCCGTATCGCCAGGGGCAATACTAAGTGAGGGGCTCCCCGCCGTAAAGACAGTTGTACCCGTCGCTGTACCCGTCAACGTCAATGTATCACAACCGACATTATAGAATGGAACGTCCTCAATGTGATCCATATTTTGATACACTGAATCCCAGTTCGTACAAGCAGATTCCACTGCCGTCTCTCCTAAACCATTCACATTTAAAGTCACTGGAATAGAGAACGAAGGATTCGTCGGGTCGTTAGTCGTAATAGTAATGGTCAACTCATGCGTACCTGCTGTAAGGCTATCAGAATAAGCCGTACCACTGACTGTAGTAGTATCACCTCCTACAGTTGTACCGCTGTTCGGCTGCATACGAATCCAGTTGGGACCTTGATCCTTATTCGCTAAAGTGGTTTCGAGAATATTGTCCATCATGGTCGTAATCTCGCTGTAGACGCTATTGAAGTTAAAACCATAATAGATGAATTCCCCATCTCCCATCGGTAAATAGCTTAGCGCCTGGCGGTAATAGGTGTTATATACCAAATAGATGAGGCCTGTATTGTAGATATACGCATCCAAAGCAGCCGATTGAGTCACAAAAGACGTACTCACACCTTGAATGTATGGATGCGTAGAATAGGTTGAATTCACATAATGTGTATACCCCGTATAGTTTCCGTAGTAATAACCACTGATCCAATTCATCGCCAGTATATTACCCACATAGGTACTTCCCATTACAATCATCTTACCTCCATCTTCGATCCAATCTTCCATATCCGATTGAACTGCAGTGTAATCTGAAGAATTTGAACTGTTCGTAATTGGTGGGAAGAGTACAACATCTGCCCAGGCCAATTCTGAAACCATCGCAGAAATCGACGTTACCGTTTTCACTGAAATATTGCTTACTGTACCTAAATAGTTTTGAAGGTTCGATAACAACGATGGGTATACGTTTTGATTCACCACGACAACATTCAGAACCGGGTTTGAGGATGCTGACCAATTCAAATTGGTATTCGCAGCAGTGTTCCCTAGGTTGAATGTAAAGTTTACGCTATCGCCACAATTCTGAGTGCTGAGTGTAAGCGGCGTAGTATCTACCCAAGCAGCAGGTGCTTCAGCAACATATCCTGTGTAACATACAGGCCAAACCGTATCTGAGGTTGAAATATATACAGTATCATTAATAGCACCAGTTGCTGTAGGATTGATGGTAACCACGACCCACGCGCTATCGCCAACATACATTTGTGAGGTCGCATTGACCGCAGTAATAAATGTATTTGAAGTGGTAAGTGTATTGAAATAGAGGCTATCACAACCCAAATTTTCCACCAAAACACTATCTACCATAACGCTGTTTTTCACAACCGTATCTAGATCAAGGCATGCACCGCGATCGACGAAAGTCTCGCTTTCTCCATCAAGTGTTAAGTTCACCGTTAGGTATACTGTTGAATCCACTGGGTCATTACTATTAATGTATCCCTGGAAAGTGTGTAAACCTTGTTGTAAAGAATCCGTGTAAATAATGATGTTGACCAATTCAGAATCGGCAACCGCTGTATTACCTGTATCCGGGCTGAACGCCAAGTTCATTCCTAGGCCGGCATCCACTTCGAAATCATCCACAATCCACGCATCGTAAGATGAACCGCTGTACGACTGCTGGTACAATCTCAACTGCGTAGATGAGGTCATCGCGGCGGCCGGTAACGTTGCTGTTGCAGTCATCGAGCTGTAGGTGTAGAAATATTGAATGTTGTACCAGGTATAACCATTGGTACTGTATTGCAAATAGATTCCTTCTGAAGACTCTGCATTATCACAATTGCCCTGATCCATTTCAAAGGAAACTGTTCCTCCATTCGTTAGATTCAGTGCTACAGTGGCCGCATATCTTATTCCTCCGTAAAAATGCAAGCTGTAACTACCGTTAATAGACCCACAACCATATGTAGAGGACTGAATATTTGCGCCGGAACCGAAATAACTCCATAATGAAGTATTCATCGTACCAGATTCGAAGTCTTCCGTTATGCTCATTCCTATGGGGGAAGTCCCCCAATTTAGCGTCTGCTGACCATCGTTGTACAACCAAAACGGTACTACCAATGAATCTGGACAACCGGTATACGATATATTGAATACTGAACTATCTAAACCTATCGAAGCGGCATCCTGTACTGTTGCAGATATACAATGCGCATAAGTAGAGTCTTGTTCTTGAAAGAAGATACTGTCATTGTAGGTTCCCGCCGTAGCTGCAGCCCAAGAGTATGGTACATACGCAGTATCTTCTGGGGCAATATTAAATGAAGTGTTTGCTACTGTTAGTCGGTTCGAAGTTCCACTGACATTTGTAACTCGTAAAGTGTCACAACCGGAATTCCATAACTTAAGAGTATCATGAGTTATTGCACCAGAGTACCCTGAAATATTGAGGCAAGAAGAGTAATTAGACTCCCAAACCCCATTTCCAGTAACATTTACAATAACAGGGATTTTCATTCCATCAAGAGCAGTGTCGTTTGAGGTCAACGCCAATTCAAGGAAGTAAGACCCCGCATATAAACCAGTGGCATCCACAGTGAAATTCATAACTACATTATTACCTCCAGCGACTGTAGCGGAAGTTGGGTTTTGAGTAATACTCACAGCATTACCGCCCTGCACTTCGATATCGTCTAAATAATGTACGTACGAGTTAGAATATTGATATCCATGGATACCATTTACCCCACTGTTGAGGTTGTAATAGAATTGGGCGCCTGTAGCAATGGTTACTCCATCAATGATGATATCAAACGTTTTACTGGTCCAATCGATATTATCGTATTCAATGTTTACGAATTCGTTTGCCGTTGTGTATTCATAATGCGTTGTGGTATAACCGTTTGACGATCTGTACACTAGGCGTAAACTAGAGGTATACCAGTATGAATACCCGAACGGTGAATAGGAAATGCTTGCATTTTGATCCCCTGAGAACCAGGTATAACCACTCCCCCCTTGTCCAGAATTCACCTTCGTCGCATACGATGCTCTAGAGGGTTGCGCATTGGGAAAACTCGCATTGACTGTTTGGCTATTGTTGTAGTAGCCGCTCATCATGAGCGCACCATTTCCTGTATGAGTTACGCTGCTCGTATTGCTGAGGGTGACGGAACTGCTTGAGGAAGTGAATGTTTCTAAAGAGCCGTCTTCGAAATCTGCTTTGAAAATATAATTGGTATCGATGAGCTCTGTACTCAACGTTAAATTTCCAGCGCTGGCAGCATTTGCGATGGTGAGCGACTGTGATGCTGTGGTACCACAAGGAATATTTACAACTACTGAATCGTTCGATAATGAGCCGTTTGGCGCATTTCCTACTGTGATATTCATCGTAGTCGTATCACTACTGTAACAATTCGTTGCAATAAGTGTAACTGTTTTCGTACCCGAACTCGTGTAATTGTGCACTGGATATTGATCCGTACTCGTTGAACCATCACCGAAATCCCATTCATAAGAACCGGCGTTTTGACTCGTATTTACAAATTGCAGCGGTGTATTGTAACTGATGCTCGTCGAGGTGGTGGTAAAGTTTGCCGTTGGCGCTGTAGTTCCTGAAGTAGCCCAGGAACATACAAAGCCGCTCGAAGTACTGGCATAATTTGAATAAAAGCGAACGGTCAGGGCACCTGATGTTGATGTAATGGCTGAACCTCCGTTCGGTAATGAACTGCCGTAATAATAACCGATAAAAGAGCCACTTGTACCTACGCCATCCCAGACATAGATGTAATCTGAACTACTAGCTGTGGAGAATGAGGAAAACGTCAACGACACCGGTGATGTCCCTGGCGGATCAATGATTAAATACCCATTGTTGTAATTTCCGTAATTACCATTGAGGCCTCCACCGTCAACAAAAATTCCAGAGCAACTGGTGGCGGTATCTGTTGTACCGTTGGTAGGAATAGTTACTATCCCTTGTCCCTGTAATCCAAAGCTCAATAGTAGAGCGGCAAAAATGCGTAACTGCATGATGTATTCTTTAACAGCGCAAAAATACTCAAAACACATGAATTTTTTTCATTAAACGAGCAACTGAATTCCTTCAGTGAACAACCGATTTAAGCGCGGTTCCAACTGCCGTTGAGAACATTGCACTTGGGTTCTATTTAATGCCGATTTTACCTAGTAACTTTGCAGATGTAAAACAGCATAATCATGATCGAAACCGATCTTCTTATCATAGGGGCTGGCCCCACCGGATTGTTCACCGTTTTTGAAGCAGGACTGCTTAAGATGAAATGCCATTTGATTGATTCTTTGCCACAACCTGGAGGACAATTGGCGGAAATATATCCAAAGAAACCCATCTATGACATACCGGGTTTTCCTGTAGTTATGGCCGGCGAATTAGTGGATCAACTCATGGAGCAGATTAAACCTTTCAACCCAGGATTTACGTTGGGTGAAAGCGCCGTGAGCATAGAAGAAACAGAGGACGGTTCCTTTATTGTCACCACTAATAAAGGGACAAAACATAAAGCACCTTCTGTCGCCATTGCGGGTGGACTGGGAGTCTTCACTCCTCGTAAACCGCCCATCGAAGGTTTAACTGAATTCGAAGAAAAAGGTGTGGATTATATCGTACGCGATCCGGAGAAATACCGCGATAAACGCGTGGTGATTTCAGGCGGTGGCGATAGTGCGCTAGACTGGACGGTTTTCCTGGCAGATGTAGCGAGTGAAGTAAGTTTAGTACACCGTAGAACATCTTTCCGTGGACATTTAGACACCGTCGACAAGGTCCATGAGTTAGCTTTACAAGGCAAGGTAAAGCTCATCACTAATGCAGAAGTTGTAGATGTGGACGGCCAAAGCGAATTGGACAGTGTCACCATTAAGATAAAGGGTGCAGAAGATTTAAACATCGAATGTGACCATTGGTTACCACTTTTTGGACTCACACCAACACTAGGCCCCATAGGAGACTGGGGATTAGAAATTGAGAAAAACGCAATAGTTGTAGACAACGCAACCGATTACCGGACGAACAGAGAAGGTATTTATGCTATTGGCGATGTGAATACCTATCCAGGTAAGCTCAAACTGATTCTTTGCGGATTCCATGAGGCGACAATCATGGTTCAAAGTGCTTTCAAAAGAGCATTCCCGGATAAAAAACTATCGTTTAAGTACACCACTGTTATGGGCGGTGTAGGCAGTTTAGAGTGATACTATGAGTGCAGACATCAAGATAACCGTTGTTGATCGTGAAGGACTCCATCACGAGCTCATCGCGCCTACCGATATGAATATGAACCTAATGGAGGTTTGCAAGTCGTATGAGCTTCCTGTAAAAGGTACCTGCGGTGGTATGGCCATGTGTGCATCCTGCCATTGTTATATTGAAAGTGCACACACACTTAACGCGCCATCTGATGATGAAGAAGACATGCTAGATCAAGCCTTTTTTGTCGAAGAAAACAGCCGATTAGGATGTCAGATATTCATGAAACCTGAATACGACGGATTGATGGTGCGTCTCGCAGAGGAAAGCGAATAAAATATTAATCTACACACTTCTTTGAGGAATTAAAAGTCTCCGAGATGTTATCTTAGCGGGATTCAGAATCTATCCCAATGAAAAAAACACTCCTACTCGGGGCGATATTTGCCCTAACCCTCAACACTTTAGCGCAAGAGAGCATCACCCTGAATTCGCTTTGGCAGCGTTACGAATTTTATGCCGGAGGCATTAGTGGCTTACGAAGCATGAATGACGGCGTTCATTATACCACCCAAGGCAAAGGGACGATTGAACAATACAGCTACGAAACAGGCGAACAAGTCGGTATATTATTGGACGTAAAGGCCTTAAAAAGTGAGGCCTCTGAGGTGCCAATCTTTGACGCCTACGCGTTCAGCGAAGACGAAAGTTGGGCAATATTAAAAACGGAAACCACGAAAATCTATCGTCGCAGTTCACGTAGTATTGTTTGGCTGGTCGATCTCGAAAGTCACAAAGCACGGAAATTGCGTCCAGAAAAAGTACGTTATGCCACCTTTTCCCCGGACGGAGCCTTCGTTGCTTATGTCTTAGACAATGACTTATTCGTCTATGACATAAAGGCCGATGCGCACAATCGAATCACAAACGATGGCGCTTTTAATAAAATCATAAATGGCGCAACAGACTGGGTTTACGAAGAGGAGTTTGCGATCGTCAAGGCTTTTTGGTGGTCGCCTAATTCCGAAAGCATCGCGTTTCTACGCTTTGACGAGAGCAATGTAAGAAGCTTCAACATGGACATGTACGGCAAAGAACTTTACCCCAACCCGTACACCTTCAAATACCCAAAAGCTGGCGAGGATAACAGTATTGTGACAGCGCACTTGTGGAATATGAAATCTGGACAAATTCAACAAGTATTGAAAGATGTTCCTTATGAATACCTGCCGCGTGCGCAGTGGTCAGACGAAAATACTTGGATCGTTAGCACACTGAATAGGTTACAAAATGAATTTAACCTCTATGCTGTAAATGCGGAGGACGGAACGGCAAAAGCGATCTACCATGAATCTGACGATAAATACCTCGAAATCAATGATGAGCTCTACTTTTTAGCAGATGGATCCTTTGTGTTATTGAGCGATCGTGACGGTTGGAATCATTTGTATCATGTTGCAGCAAATGGAAAAATAAAACGTCAAATCACTAGCGGTGAATACAATGTTACACGCCTCTATGGGATGGACGCTAAAAACACCCTCTACTACCAAAGCACCGAGCGCAGCCCAACCGAGCGAAATATTTACAGCATTCGCATTAACGGACGTTCTAAAAGCCTTCTCACTAATGCTACGGGAAGCCATAACGCCAGTTTTACCGACGACTTTAGCTTGTTTATAAACAGCTACAGTGCAGAAGGGGTTCCTACAGTTGTAACATTAAGAAACAGGGATGGCAGCATTGTAAGAACACTCAAAACCAACGACCGTGCAGCGCAAGCTTTAGAAAAATACACCTATAGCAAAAAAGAATTCTTCACGCTAGAAACCCCCTCTGGAGGCCCACTCAATGCGTGGATGATTAAACCGGTAGACTTTGATGAAAACAAAACGTACCCACTATTTATGTTTGTATACGGAGGTCCAGGGAGTCAAACTGTTATGAACAGCTACGATGCATTTAGAGGCATGTGGTTCCAAATGTTGGCTAACGAACATAATATGATCGTCGTTAGTGTAGAAAACCATGGTACAGACGGACGAAGTGAGGCTTTCAAAAAGAGTACTTACGGTCAAATGGGAAAATTAGAGACGCGCGACCAAACGGAAGCTGCGCTAGAATTAGCAAAACGCTCGTACATCGATGGCAATAGAATTGGTGTTTTTGGTTGGAGTTACGGTGGATACATGGCATCAAATCTATTGTTCCAAAGCCCGGATGTTTTCAAAATGGCCGTTGCCGTTGCCCCGGTGACGAATTGGCGTTTTTACGACAATATCTATACCGAAAGATACATGGGCCTTCCATCTGAAAATGGTGAAGGCTACGATGCGGACAGTCCCCTATCCCATGTAGATGGATTAACAGGAAAATACCTTCTCATCCATGGAACAGGAGATGATAACGTTCACGTTCAAAATTCCATGCGCATGGTAGAAGCTCTGATTCAAGCAGATAAGGATTTCGACTGGTTCGCTTATCCTGATAAAAACCACGGTATCTACGGTGGGAATACGACCATGCACTTGTACCGAAAGATGACCAATTTCATCGCTGAGAATTTATAAGAATTGGCCCCTAGCCGCTCTTAGAAATAAAATGTATACTTGTTGAACACTAAAAACACCTGAAACATGAGTGATCAATCTATGAAGCATCCACCAGCGCTGTGGACGCTTTTCTTATCGGAAATGTGGGAACGTTTCTGTTATTATGGAATGCGTGCCCTTCTTGCACTTTTCCTTATTGAGTCAATGATGAAAGGCAATTCTGAAGCCTTCTTGATTTACGGAGCGTATACCGCATTAGTCTACGCTGCGCCTATCCTCGGAGGTCGCCTTGCCGATAAATTTTTAGGTTACCAATACGCTATTATGCTTGGTGCCGTCCTTATGTCTATCGGGGAATTCCTAATAGTCGCCAGTACAGACCTTTTAGATTTAAACCGCGCCTTACGCGATTCTTTAATGCTTATAGGTATGGGTGGATTGATCGTTGGTAACGGTTACTTTAAAGCAAATATTTCAACCATTGTAGGAAAGCTTTATGCAGATGGTGATCCGCGTCGTGATTCTGGATTTACTATTTTCTATATCGGTATCAACGTCGGTGCACTACTAGCAACGACCGTTGTGGCTGTTGTAGGTAAACAATACGGATTTGAATACGGATTTGGCTTAGCTGGATTAGGTATGCTCGCAGGTCTTTTCATTTTCTGGAGCGGACGCAAGAAATACGCGCATGTGCCAAATATCAACATTACAGAAGCTGGACGTGAAAAATGGCTGGGAATGGAACGCTGGAAGAGCATCACCATCCTATCGCTTTTATTGATTCCGTTGTGTTATGTGCTCATATCTCAAAACACTTGGCTCATTTATCTTTTGATTGGCATCTTCGTATTGGTAGTATTCCAATTAATATCAGCTGGTGTTAAAGAAGGTGGCGTTTGGAGAGACCGTATGATTGCATTGACCATTATGATGGTCATCAACATCATTTTCTGGGCAGCCTTCGAGCAAGCAGGAACTTCATTGACGCTGTTCGCAAAGGAAAATGTGAATCGCATGGTAGGTAGCTGGGAAATGCCGGCGACCATGACGCAATTCTTTAACCCATTCTTCATCATCACCTTTGGTTCATTATTCTCGTGGATGTGGATTAAGCTGGATGCCATGGGTAAAAACCCTTCTATTCCGATGAAGTTTAGCTACGGTATCCTCCAGTTAGGTGCTGGTTTTTTGGTAACGTTAGTGGCACTAAATTTTGCGAATGATGCGTTCCAGGTACCTTTAATTACGCTTGTATTCCTATACATGCTCCATACTACTGGTGAATTATTCTTGAGTCCTATCGGTCTGTCTATGGTAACTAAACTTGCACCTAAAAATATTGCAGGTACCGCAATGGGCGGATGGTTCTTGTCCTTTGCAATGGCAAACTATCTAGCGGGTGCGATTGCTACGTTGACGGGTGGTGAAAGTCATGGTGGCGAAACCATCGTACTTTCCGCAGAGGAAGGCCTACACAAGTATGTAGACACCTTCTCTACCTTGGGTTTTGTGCTCATTGGATTCGCAATTCTCATTGCGTTGTTGAGTAAACCGTTAAATAAATTGATGCACGGCGTCGTATAAGCTTTAGCATAATTTTATAACTAAAACCCCGCGCCGTGGCGCGGGGTTTTCTATTTTAGGGGTATGAGAAAATTTGCCTTACTCCTACTGCTCAGTCTTACGGTTAGTACTAACGCGCAAGAGAAGATTCAATGGATGTCTATTGAAGAAGCGTATGCGCTGACCTTAACCGAAGAAGCACCAAAGAAAATCTTCATTGACGTGTATACAGATTGGTGCGGATGGTGCAAGCGTATGGATAAAGCAACCTTCCAAAATCCAGAGGTTGCGGCGTATATGAACGAGCACTATTACAACGTGAAATTTGATGCTGAGCAAAAGGAAAGCATAGAAATGTTGGGCAATACGTTCAAATTCATACCGCAAGGCAAGAGAGGTTATCATGAATTGGCCGCTGCGCTACTCAATGGAAAAATGAGCTATCCTACCGTGGTCTTTATGAATCCTAAATTTGAAATGCTGAGTCCAGTCCCTGGATACCAAGAAGCCCCGCAATTTTTAAAAGTCGCTACCTTCTTTGGAGATAATATTTATCAGAGCGTACCCTGGGAAGAATACGCAAAACAATAGCATAATAAAAAGCCCCGCTCTGCGGGGCTTTTTATTAGAACTTAAAATCGTAGCCCTTCAAAGTGAGCTTATCGTATTTCTGCTGATTGAATTCGTACAAACGACTCGGCTTCTTGTTACCAGGCGCCTCAAATATGGTTTCTTCCGTATCGATGAGAAGCTCACTACGCATGAATTTCTTTCGGAAATTTCGCTTATCAAGATCCTTTCGTAAACATTGCTCGTAAAGGGAATGGATCATATTAAATGTGAATTGCTTCGGTAGCATCACAAACCCAATAGGACGGCGCTTTACACGACGCTTGAGACGTTCGTAAGCCATCTCTAATATCTCATTGTGGTCAAATATCATTTCTGGTGAAGTCTCCAAAGAAACCCACTTGTAGCCGGGAGTCTTTACTTCTTTTACCACGTCCCAGTTTAACAAAGCGAAGTAAGCAATATTCACTACACGTCCCATGGGATTTCGGTATACTTTCGCGAAAGCATTGAGCTGCTCGAGGTATATTTTCTCAACGCCTAAAATTCGATTCATCATGCGTTTTGCAACCTCTTCAACACTTACTCCTGCCGATACCCAATTACTAGGCAACATCGGAGCACCTTTGTAAGGCTCTTGTGATTTCTCACCAATCAGGGCAACTAAACGTTCTCCATCGAAAGCCATTACCACTACAGAAGTCCCTAAGGCAACATCAAATTTCATACAACTTTATTTTAGGCAAAAATATAAAATGTCATTTTGGGACCAACATTTCAAAGTTAAATTATAGTAAAATCAATGGTTTTTGAAAGAATTGTACCAAAACGAACCTATATAACCACAGGGGATTTGATTTTGTTCACGCCGCATTATTAGGCAACAGTAACCGTAGATTGCTTTTAAAATGCCTCGCCGATGAAAAAATAAACACCACTTCCTTCCCGAGTAAATGCAAGGTCAATACGCGTGTAAATATCTTTTTCTGGGAAAATCAAGTAACGGACGCCTGCACCTGCAGTGGGCAGCATGGCGTTCCATTCGAAATTGGTCTGTGTTCCATAGACCTGACCGGCAGCCAGAAAAGCACTGGCACCCCACTTTTTCGAGAAGGAAAACGGTAAAATGCGATATTCCAATTGGGCCGCTACTAAATTTTGATCGCGGTACCTACCTAAATAGTACCCACGCATTAAACGCTCACCGCCCATCAGCGCCAACATATTGAACGGCGCTTCGCCAGCTGTAAACTGACCGTACACCTGCGCGGCTAGGACTCGATTTTTACCCAAGGGTCGATAGAGTCGATTGTCCGTGATATATGAGGTAAAAGAAAAATCGCTGCCAAAGGCTTCGGTATAATTCAAAAATGCCCATTCGCTATACACCCCTTTGCGCGGATTCATTGCATTATGGATATTATCATAAAGTATCCCTAAACCCAATCCTAAATTCGTTGAACCATTAGCACCTAACTCCGGAGCCAGAAAATTAGTTGACGTGTTTTGATAGGAGACATTACCAAGGCGCTGGTAGTCCAGTTCCAGACCAACATACAACGAAGGAAGTACTGCGCGCAAGAAGCGTTCTTTCACTAACGTATAATTACCGTCTATCAGGGCGGTGTAGTCTTGAGGCGAATCTGGCCCAACTCCATAATAGAACAATGGAAAACTCTGGTACCTCACCTTCCCATAGAAAAACCACAAATTTTCGTCTGTGTATACCGCGTGATCAAGCCATAGGCCGTATTGATTCTCTAACGTATAAAAGGTGAATGCTTTTAATTCGCTCAGCCGATTCGATAAATCATTCTTCGCAGAATAGATGTACAAACTCGAAACGCCCAATTCCCAGCGCGTTTCAGGAGAATACGCAATGGTTGGGTAATTAATCAATTTAGGTTGGGCAGGATCGCGCAGTGTATCGTTGAGTAACCGATCGAAATAGGAATACAGTGGGAGTCCCGTTATTGATTTCGTTTCCTGTGCACTTACAGGAAGAAAGGTCATAACCACTAATGCGAGGACCAATATTCTCATTGAAAGAGGCTTACGTTGAAAGCTAAAGATACCGCTTCCTAAACTGACGCGGGCTTATCGGAATAAAAAAAGCCCCGTCATACGACAGGGCTTTTTAAAGGGTGAAAGACGGGGTTCGAACCCGCGACCTCCGGAACCACAATCCGGCGCTCTAACCAGCTGAGCTACAATCACCATGTTTAGGGCCGCAAATATAATCGGAAACCGAGAATATGTGCAACCAATAATTACTTTTTTAAAGGACCACCCACAAGGTCACTACGCACAATACCAAGAGAAATGTCAAAGCCTTTGTGGTGCTGCTCATTGGGACGGCATTCGCTGTACTCCATACTAGGGTTTCATCGTCGTAACTCTCAGCATCTGGACGCAACAAGCTTACCCCAATAAGAATAATTGAACAGATCGCGAAGAGTAAAAGCGCATAATGAAGAAAGTTCATGTGCACCAACCATCCAATGAAACCTGTATACTCTCCCCCTGCCACTTCTAGAGATAATCGACCTATTCCAAGTGCAGCACCTGAGAGTAGAGCCCATTTCGCCCCCGCAGCATTGATTTTCTTAAAGAAAATTCCCAATAAAAAGGCTGCCGCGATCGGAGGTGATATATATGCTTGAATAGACTGGAGCTGCTGGAATAAGCCGCCTTGAATAGCTTGCATCAATGGAATCCATCCGATACCTAGTGCGACTAAAACGACAGTAGAAATTCGACCTGCATTGACCAGTTCCTTATCCGATGCTTCCGGACGGTACTTTTTATAAATATCAAAGGTAATTAGTGTTGAACAGCTGTTGAATACAGAGCTTAAAGAGGACATTAAAGCCGCCAACAATCCAGCAACCACTAAACCACGAAGACCTGCAGGCAATACGGTTTTTACCATTAAAGGCAACGCCGCATCGTATTGTGTTTCACCGTCTACAACAAAGGTGAGTACTTCTGGATTTTTTTGCGCAATGGCATAGGCAATAACTCCGGGTAGCATGAAGATGAAAATGGGTAACAATTTCATGTATCCCCCAAACAATGCTCCTTTTCGAGCCGTATCAATATCTTTTGCTGCAAGGACACGCTGTACAATGAATTGGTCAGTACACCAGTACCAAACCCCTAAAATGGGCGCACCGAACATAATACCCGTCCATGGATAGCTGGTATCGCTCGCTGGACGCCATAAACTCCAATGCTCTGGAGTTGTATGAGCAACCAATTCTTCTACACCGCCTAATTCTCTCAATCCAAAAACGGTCAACACGATCGACCCACCTACTAAAACAAACATTTGCATTAAATCCGTGTACACCACCGCCTTGAAACCGCCGAAAACAGTGTAAATACCAGTGGCTACAACGATGACAATGGCCCCAGTCCAGAAGTTGATACCCAGCAGTGCTGTAAAAACAATGGCTCCTGCGAAAATGGTAACTGATATTTTAGTGAGCACATAAGCAACGATGCTTACATACGACAAATACGTTCGGGCCCAACCATTGTAGCGTTTTTCCAAAAATTCAGGCATTGTAAAAACTCCGGAGCGTAGATAAAACGGTACGAAAATCCATCCCAACAATATGAGAATGAGGGCGGCGAGTAGTTCAAATTGACCGGCAACCAACTCTCCTGCTGCACCCTGTCCTGCCAAACCTACAAGGTGTTCGGAACCGATATTAGATGCGAATAATGACGCTCCTATGACAAACCACCCTAGGTTTCTTCCTCCCAAAAAATAATCGGCAGCCTCGCCATTTTCGCTCTTTTTAGAGCCGCTGTAAAAAGCGATTATAAAAACCAGGACAAAATAGATTCCGACGACAATGTAATCCGTAACGTTCAACATGTTTAGCGTGTTTAGTATTCGATCCACCAATTTAGTGTACTTCGGACAATTAGCCGCAATTAATCCCCTAACCAATTCTTGCTTTCATTTGATCTGACTTATGGCGTAACTTGGCCCTAGTGAAGACACCTCGAGTATTACATATAGTAAAATGGTTCCCTAATTCAGTGGATCCTCAAAACGGCGTGTTCGTTCAAAAACACATAGATGCCGTGGGCCCGGATGCTGCAATCCTCGGATTCCTGAATCATTCTGGGCCGACAGTGCGAAACGGTAGACACACCCTTTACGGAAGCAACACCATGAGTACTGTTTCAAAATGGGGTGCTTATTTCGCGAAAGTAAAAGCCGTACGGCCAGATATCATTCACTTTCATTGTTATGCTCCAGATCTAGCGCCCTTGCTATGGTTCGCAAAACGTGCAGGACTTAAGACGGTACATTCTGAGCATTGGTCTGGCTTTTTACCGCAACATCCCCATCCCATAAAAGGTTGGCGTAGGGCAATAGCAAAATGGTACATGCGCGAGTGCGACAGGGTTTTGCCTGTAAGCCAAATACTGGCTCAGAGCATAAAGGAGCTTGAACCACAAACGAAAACTCAGATCGTACCGAACATTGTTGAAAACCGGAAACTACGAACTACTAAAAAACGTTCTTCCACAAGTATTTGTGTAGTGGCTGACATTGTGTTTTCCATTAAACAACAAGATAAAATCTTAGAAGTCTTTTCAGATCTCCCGCAAACGCAATTTGAACTCCATTTTTATGGTGGCGGCCCCGATGAGTCGAAATTAACGCAAATGATAAAAGGCCGATCTAATGTGTTTCTCCACGGCCGCAAGTCAAACGCTGAGATTCTCGAAATTCTGCCGCAACACCATGCCTTGTTGCTTTTTAGCGCTTATGAAACATTTGGAATAACGGTTTTTGAAGCGCGTCAATCAGGCTTGTGGGCCATCTCAAAACAGGATTTTGGAGGCTCCACTTACTATGACGATGGATGCCTTGTGGTGGATTCGCAGGAGGACCTATCAAAGGTCATACAAAACATTTCTTCCTTAGCCCCTACTGTGCCTGGGATTTTCACTGATTTGGCACCAAGTAGTGTAGGCGAAAAATTGTCAACACTTTATTCAAAACTTCTCCTTGATTAGAGGCAATTCATTCCGGGAATTCCTGTTATATTTAGCTTATCACAAAAACAACGATTTATGAAGAAATTATTACTCGCTGTTGCTAGTCTTGGTATCATTGGAGCTACTGCACAAGAAGTTCGTACGGATCTAGGACGCAGCTCAGAAATGTATACTGCATCGCATGCAGACGGCATTCCCTACAAAACCTCTGCACACAAGCAGAGTTCTGCAGTAGCAATTGGTACTGCACCCAATGTTTATGGCGCAGGATTTGGGCCAAAAACGAACATATGGGCAGATGAAGATCTAAACACCATCGCTTTCGTTCACCGTTCAGATTATTCGAGCAATGGCGATAATAGTTCAGGAAGTTTACGCTTTGACTATTCGACAAACGGAGGCTCTACATGGACTTCAAACGCAGGTCCGGTATGGAACCCTAGTGTTAGTGGTTATGCATACCCTGGTGTGGCGCGTTACCCGCGCATTGGTATCCTAAACGAAACGGGCAACACCAACCCGCTAAATGCAAGTATCGCTGTTTGGGCACCAACACTCGTTGGAACAAATGGCGGAGCATGGGGTGGCGCTTTAATGGGTACCCACAAAATGGACAACACGACGACCAACGTATCTGTTGATACTTCAGGTGGTCACTTAACACTGGACAACTCTTACGTTGACGGAGGAAATTTCTGGGGTCTAAGCTTTCATCAACCAGATTATGACGTTGAGGAATACACGGACACAGTACTGGTTTGGAAAGGAACCATGGACTGGAATACAGACTCTATGACCTACACAGAGCATAGAGCCTACATGCCCGTAACCAATGAAGCTGCAAATGGAAAAATCGTTGGTGATGCCAATATTTTCTTTGCCTCGAACGGTACAACGGGATACATTAGCCTTGAAGCATACGACAGTACGCTTGCACCTGCAAAAGTAATCCACCCTTACCTCATTAAAACAACCAATGGTGGTTCGTCTTGGGGCGCAATAATGGGACCGAATCTTGATGAATTGGTTGACAATGGTTCTGGCGATAGTTTAGTTACTATTTTCGATCAAATCACTGGCGGTACATGGAGCATTGGTCACTTAACATCTTCTACGCGTGGTCATGATTTGGCTGTAGATGCAAACGGTAACCCACACATGTTCGTTCATGTATTCCCAGGTACAGGGACCGCTGCTTCCGGAGGTACACCTGCTGCGGATTTTAATTACTTCCCTGGCGTGAATCTCCTCGTGGATATCTTTACAACAGATGGCGGTCTTTCGTGGGATTGTAACATCGTTAGCCAGGTATTTACATTTGACTTCGACTTCGACCCAACCAATGGTCCTGTGCCGGAGGCAAACCGTCCGTATATTTCAATGAATACCGATAGAGACATGATGTTCTTCTCTTGGTTTGAAACAGATACGGCGTATGCGAGTGGTACAACTGATAACCAATTCCCGGATTGGAGATGTCAAGGATATAATGTTATCGGAGACTCTCTAGAAGGCCCACAAACTGTTATGGGTACTTTTGGAGATGCAACTTGGGGTAACGTAGCCGATTGGGCCTTTGACAACGGAGATGGTTCGCACCAATTACACATGACGTATGCGCCTATTGAAGATTTCGGAACTTTCAGTGTTCTCAACTCTATCGACTTCTATTACCTAGGCCAACCTTATCCAAACAATATCGGTTTGGAAGAGCTTGAGCGTAATAATTTCGCAGTTAGCCAAAACTTCCCTAACCCTGCTTCAGGTGTCACTAAAGTGGCCATTGAGTCTGCAGAAGCTGCAGATTACAGCATGGTTGTCATGGACATGACTGGACGACTTGTAGAAATGAAAGACTTCGGTCGTCTTGACGCTGGACGTCACATTCAAACAATTGACGTAACCAACTACGCTTCAGGAGTATACTTCTACACTATCGAAAGTGCGGGTAGTAAAATCACTAAGAAATTAATCGTAGAATAAGCACGATTTTTCTTAAAAGCAAAACACCCCCGAGGCTCGCGCCTCGGGGGTGTTTTTTTATAGCCCCATGCGGGGGCCGCGCGTTGTACGTTGCCCCACAACATTCTGTTTAATATCTCAGTAATTTTTGAACCGCTTCTTTCAACTTCGATTTCGCTAAGAACCCCTCCTCTAGCGCGGCATGAAAAGGCACTGGCGTAGCATCCGAACTTACCGTAATCACGGGACCGTCCAATGCTTCCCAACACTCCTGGGCAATGCGCGATGCGATGTGCTCAGCGTAGCCGCCCACAGCAACATCTTCTTGCAGTACAATAACTTTACCTGTACGCGCTACACTGGCGCGTATGGCGTTGAAGTCTAGGGGAACTAAGGTGCGAAGGTTGATCAGCTCTAATTTGCCCGTTAAACGTTCTTCTTCGATCAAATCCAGTGTCCAATGAACGCCCATTCCATACGTAACAACTGTTACATCTGTTCCGGAACAGACGACATCTGCCTTACCCAATTCCATGAATTGAGCGCCCTCCTGAACTTCCTCCCGAACAGTGCGGTACATGGCCTTGTGTTCGAAAAATAATACAGGATTGGGTTCGTTGAAACTGGACATCAATAGCGCTTTCGCCTCGGCGGGAAAAGCCGGGTAAACGACTTTCAAACCCGGAACGTGGGTAAACCAAGCCTCTGTGCTTTGGGAATGGAATGGACCCGCAGCGACGCCAGCCCCTGTAGGCATTCGTATCACAACATCTACGGATTGACCCCAACGCCAATGCAATTTCGCTAGGTTATTGACGATCTGATTAAATCCTGTGGTGACAAAATCCGAAAACTGCATCTCCATCATGGC
>CATAQZ010000248.1 GCA_949487015.1 Flavobacteriales bacterium UBA4585 | reverse complement strand
GTGATCAGTGCTGCAAAGACCCAATGCGTTCCTGTGCCCCAAGCTTGACCTGCTGCGCGCACGCTGTTTGGGAAAATTTCAGAGATGAACACCCAGATCACAGCACCTTGCCCAACGGCATGGGAGGCAATGAAAGTGAGGATAAAGAAGAGGTTAAACCCTGCCGAAGCCCCAGTTTTAAACCCGTAGGCTACCATCGCTAAGGAAATAATATAGCCCGCTGAACCGATGTACATTAGCGATTTACGCCCCATTCTATCGATCAGGTAAAGACCGACGAATGTGAAGATGAGATTGGTTCCACCGATTGCAATGGAGGAGAGGAGGGAGTCCGACGAGGCGAATCCTGCATTCTCCAAAATTACTGGTGCGTAGTATAAGATGAAATTGATGCCACTTAATTGGTTGAAGAACGCCAGTAAAAAGGCGAGAAGGAGGCTCTTGTTGTATTTGCCGCTGAAAACACCCTTGCGGCTGGTTTCCTCAGAGGTGTGATTTTTTATGACGTCCAATTCCGCTTTCGCTTTGCCGGCATCACTATGAATAAGTTGAAGCGTAGCCAAGGCACCGGCTTCATCATTTCGTTCGACCACGAGCCAGCGTGGAGAATTAGGGACGCTAAAAATCAGTACGCAATAGATTGCTGCTGGTAGGGCTTCTACACCGAGCATCCACCGCCAGTCACTCGCTCCACCTATACCGTTAAGGAGGTAGTTCGAGATGAATGCGATGAGAATTCCAAAGACTATATTGAATTGGTATAAGGCGACTAAACGCCCGCGATTTTTAGCTGAACTGATCTCGGAAATATACGTTGGAGCGGCGACTGTAGAGGCGCCAACACCTACACCACCTAAAAATCGAAAGAATGAAAAGAGATAGGGGTCTGGAGCCAATGCCGATCCTACAGCACTAATCAGGTACAATAATCCAACGACAATAAGCGTTTTCTTTCGACCCCAAACCCGCGTAGGTACTCCGCCGCCGAGCGAACCCAAAACAGTTCCCCATAATGCCATCGACATGATGAAAACACCATGAAACCAGGCTGAGGTTTGCCATAATTCTTTTATAGGTGCATTCGCACCGGAAATTACAACCGTATCAAATCCAAATAAAAATCCAGCAAGCGCGACGGTCAGCGACCAATTCCAAGTTTTATTCATCAAAGTGTAAGTTAACACCTTGCAATGTAACAAAATTTGAAGGTGAGAAACGGTTTAGAATCCTGCTGAAAGTTGTAACCATTCTGCCCATTTGATGCCTAGTTGGCTTTGGGCTTCTGCTTGTTGAATTAACGCTTTTGCAAAGTAGCTCGTTCGCAGGTTGACTTTAAGCAGTTCTGAATCTCCCATTCGCAACTTCTCGCGCTCCGCAAGCAGTAAGGCCTCCATATTTTGCACATTCCGCTGATTAGCGTCTAATGCTTTTTCTAACAGCAATAAACTTTGTGCCGTTGCGTTGAGTTGATTCGTCCATGCGTTTTCCTGCGCATCTCTTTCCCACTTAAACTGTTCCGTTTGTAGGGATTGACTCTTGGAATATCCGCGTCCTTCACGCAGTAATAGCGGTACGGCTACTTTCGCTTTCACAATTCTATTGCGCTCATTAAAGTCCGATGCAGTCGGTATGGTTTCAAAGTTTCCAGGCAGTAGAAATGCGCCACCGACACCAAGCTTAGGTTTGAGGTATTCTTTGGCCAAATTCTCTTTCAATTCAAATTGGCGCTCTTTCGCATTGTTGTATTGGAATAGAGGATGGCCATCGGTCAATTGCATCGACATGTTAGTTCGCTGGGGCAAGGAGCTGGATGCCAAAACATTTTCAGCCAACACTATGGGTTGGCCCGCGTCACTCCAAAGCCAGTTGCTCATCGTAAACAAGGCTTGAATGGATTTTTGACGTGCAGAGAAATAAGCGGCTTCCCATGTACTCACTAAACCGTTCGCGTCTAGTGTATCCATGCCTGAAGCATCCCCAGCGAGAAAAGCTTGACGCGTCATGTTTTGTATTTCTTTAGCAGCCTGTAGCGCACTGAAATAGGCTAAGCTATTTTGCTGCGCTTCGAACCACTTCCAGTAGTCTTTTGAAGCTTTGAATAAAAGTTCATTACGGTAGAGTTCCGCCTCTGCACCTCCGAGATGAACACCGGCTTTTGCTAGCCTTAGTGCGGTCCGTCGCTCGTCTGTAAACAGCCCATTTCCCAATTCAAGCATTCCCCCAAGGGCAAAAAGGCCTTCTTCCGGAAGCTTGTCTTGAGGATTCGTATACAGACCTGCAGTTGCGTTCCAATCTAGGTCGATACGGACTGGGCCTGCCGTAGCGGTGGACAATGACCAAGAAGGAAGATTGTAATAATTTTCGTTCTCGAAGGTTTTATTCGACAAGTTACCTGCGAGTACCGGGTCGAATTGGCCGCGTCGTTTCAAAAGCTCGGCTTTAGCAATTGGAAGCTTCGCGTTTACCGCTTTCATCAGCGGATGATAGCTATCTACCCAAAGTATAAATTGCTCAATAGAGAGGGTGTCCGCTGACAGTTGTGCAGCGCAAGGGAATGTGTAGGTTGAGCAAAGAAAGATGAATAGTATTTTTATTCTTCTCATTGCTTGACTTTGATTTTCGGTTTGTCTACCTGTTCTTTAGCCAGTATAGGCTCGTAATAATCCGGTGGGAAAGCATTGAGCTGTCGCCAAATCTCATACCAAACTGGTACGGTATTTAATAAGGCAATTCCCCGAGCACCAGTTCCGGCGCGCAAATTTTCCGGCCATTCTTCGGTAGGTGCAACGAGTAATCGGTATTTGCCGTTTTCGTTTGTAATTCTATCGAGTGCCACCACGGATCCAGTGAAGGTACCGTAGCTGGTATTAGGCCAGCCGCGGAAGACGATCGCAGGCCAACCGTCAAATTGGAATTGGACTACGGAGCCTTCATGAATGAGCGGCATATCTATGGGGCTGATGTACAATTCTACGGCTAAATCATAGAGCGTAGGTACTATGGTTCCTAGCGAAGTACCCTCTTTTACCGTTTCACCTATACCGCGCTTTGTGATTTTCGCGAGCATTCCGTTTTGTGGTGCGGTGATGTAGTAATAGGCATTGCGCATTTCGTAATTACTCAAGGAGTTTCGCAACTTTGATAAATCTCCCTGAGCAGTAGCGAGCATGCTGCTTGCGGTAGCAAGATCGCTTTGAGCTTTGGCTATTTTCTCTAAAAAGGCATTGGTGTTGTTTTTTAACGCTAAGCGTACATCGAGCAATTTATTTTTACTCATCTCCCACTTTTGCCTGGTCTCTTGAGACTTGGCCTGACCTTGGGCCAATTTTATTCTGTACTGTTCTACATCCGTACGGCTTTTTAAGCCTTGCTCTAGCAGATTATTGAAACGCGTAACTTGAGTTTTTGCAACTTCTAGATTTTGCGATTCCGCAAAGAATTGGGCACTATCACTTTCCGATTGCGCTTTTGCTGCGGCTAAATCGTATTGAAGACTTTGTGCTTTT
>CATAQZ010000247.1 GCA_949487015.1 Flavobacteriales bacterium UBA4585 | reverse complement strand
CACCTTTGCGAAGGACGAATCTCCAACCCCACGGACCATGCGCACGCCGGGCGTGCCTTAGCGCTGCTCACCGCAGACTTTATAAAAGCCTTCATTTTTGAAGAATGACCGGAAACTACTGCATAGAATGTATTCCGAACGTCAGCACAGCAGACCCCGATGTACTAGATAAAATCTGTGCGGCCATACATACTGTACCCCAAGTAGATTTGCGGTTTGTCGATCCTGGATTAAGTGCAAATAGAACGGTATTCACTTACATAGGACCCGCCCACGCAGTCTTCGAAGCCACGGAGCGATTGATTGAAATGGCGCTTGACTGCATCGATATGCGAAAGCATACCGGCGTACACCCACGAATTGGAGCGGTAGATGTCTGTCCGTTTGTGCTCCTGGATGATGAGAAATATCAAGCAGCATTCTTAAATGCTGTGGACCAATTCATTGAACATATGGGTACTAAAGGACTGCCTATCTACGCCTATGAACACAGTGCCAGAAAGCCGTCAAGAAGAAATCTAGCGCTCGTGCGCAAGGGCGAATACGAACAACTCCCCTCGCGGTTCGCTCAAGGCGATTTTCCAGATGTCGGACCTAAAATTTGGAACGTTGCGACCGCAAAAAGCGGCGCCACTGCGATGGGCGCTCGTCCACTCATGGTTGCTTTCAACGTGAATCTATCCGGTGGAACAAAAAACGAACTACTCATAGCGGCAAAGCAAATCGCTCGTCGTATCCGTGAACGCGACGGAGGCTTGCCCGGGGACAAATCCATAGGTTGGTATATTCCGGATCTTGATGTTGTCCAAGTCAGCTGTAATCTCACTAAACCCCTGGAAACCGGCATTTGCCAAGTTTTTGAAACGGTGCAGCAGCAGGCTTTGGCACTGGGCTATTTAGCACCGGATAGTGAATTGATCGGATGTATTCCAGAACGTCAATTTAACGTTTGTACACCATCCACCTTGGGGCTCGGCAGGTTTAAACCCATGATACCTGATAGAATACTACCTTACTAATAACAAGAATGAACTATTGGTCTAATTATTGGTGTATCCCGCATAACACTACTACTATGAAGAATCTTTTTATACTCGCTTTCGTTTTAGGCTCGCTTTCAAGCTTCGCACAAAACCGATTTACCATTAGCGGCTACATTAGCGATGATGCAAACGGTGAAGCTTTAGTAGCAGCAAATATCTGGTCACCGGATGCACGTGTCGGAACATCAACGAATGGTTATGGTTTTTATTCATTGACCCTTCCCGCTGGTAAGCACATTATTCAACTTCAATACTTAGGCTACGCTACCCAAAACTTTGAGGTAGACCTACGCGCAAATACCGATAAGAATTTCCAAATGGTCGCGGCTGAAAGTCTGCTCAACGAGGTAGATGTAGTCGCAAGCGGCAGCGTCAAAATAGAGGACCAAGTGCAAATGTCGAAAATGGAGGTTCCCATCAAGCAGCTTAAATCGCTACCTGCAATCATGGGCGAAGTCGACATCATGAAAACCTTGCAACTACTGCCAGGTGTGCAAAGCGGCGGCGAGGGTACTTCCGGACTCTACGTGCGCGGTGGTTCCCCCGATCAAAATCTTATTCTTTTAGACGGAGTTCCGCTCTATAATGTCAACCATTTATTTGGGTTTTTCTCTGTATTCAATGCGGATGCAATCTCGAATGTAAGCATTACAAAAGGTGGATTCCCAGCGCGTTACGGCGGAAGACTTTCTTCAGTTCTTGAAGTGAACATGAAGGAAGGTAATATGAAAGAATTCCATGGCGATGCCACGGTAAGTCTGATCGCCTCAAAAATGACGGTTGAAGGTCCTCTGATTAAAGATAAATCCAGCTTTATGCTTTCGGCCAGACGCACCTATATAGACGTACTTGCGAAGCCATTTATTAGCAACCTAAACAATCAAGACCCCAATTTTAATGTATCGCCACGTTACTATTTCTATGATATGAACGGTAAGGTGAACTATAAATTAGGACAGTACGATCGCTTCTACCTCAGCCACTTCCAAGGCAAAGATGACTTTGGCTTAAAGTCAAGAGATACCTACGAAAATGGCACGGAACGATACGAAAGCAGTATAGACTTCGGTCTGGATTGGCGCAATAGCATTACGGCAGCACGTTGGAATCACCAATGGTCCCCTAAACTTTTCTCCAATGTAACTGCGACCAGAAGTCAATATGTATTCAATACAAGAGCGATAAGTGAAGAATTGGCTTATCCGAATTATCCCGATACGTTGGGCATGAGCGACGAGCGTTTTGCAGGACTTTATTTTTCCGGCATTGAAGATTACGGCGCACGAATCGATTTCGACTTCGCCTTGAATCCTCGTCATTACATCAGATATGGAGCAAACTATACCAACCATACCTTTTCCCCTGGTGCAACCAATCTCGAATTTCAATCGGGTGGTTTCAATTTAGACACCACCATTGGCGGTGATGATGTCTTCTCCGATGAAGTCTATGCTTTTATCGAAGACGAATGGAAGGTGAATGAGAACCTCAAGATGAATGGTGGTTTACATTTCGCAAATCTGTTTGTGCAAGGTGAAAGTTACCACAGCTTGCAGCCTCGATTTGGGATGAATTATAGTCTGCCCGGTGGGTTAGCATTCAAAGCATCCTATGCTGAGATGATGCAATTCGTCAATCTACTGACGAATGAAGGAATCGGTCTTCCCACTGATTTATGGGTACCGTCAACTGCGAACATAAAGCCCCAGACTTCGCAACAAATTGCCGCAGGCCTAGCGAAAAACATAGGACCGTATGAATTCAGTGTGGAAGGGTATTACAAAACCATGGATAATCTCGTGAGCTACAAAGAAGGAGCATCGTTCTTATTCTCATTGGATAACGATACATGGGAGGATAAAATCAGTCAAGGTTCAGGTGAAAGCTATGGTATGGAACTTTT
>CATAQZ010000246.1 GCA_949487015.1 Flavobacteriales bacterium UBA4585 | reverse complement strand
TTTATCCGTAGCACCTGCTTTGTAATAGGAATCAATAATACCAAATACGAAGTAGTTGTAGCCGAACTTTTCAGCAGGCATTTTATCCATTGCAAAGTCTAGCACTTCAACTGCTTTCTGGTTCTCTCCCTCAACGATCAATTCATTGGCAAGGCGACCGAAGATCGTACGTAAGTTGTAGCTCAAACGACGGTTGGTTTCGTCTAGATATACCTCCGGAAGTTCCATATTCCCATAGCTGAATTTCGACATGAGATTTTCGTACATGATTTCAGTGTCTACTTTACCGTAATCAATACCGGTTCCACTTTCGTATTTCACGGGTACAAATCGGTAAGCCATTCCTTCAAGACGGAAATAGTCGTTCAGCCAGAAGTAGGCTTTAGGATTGTTACCTACGGTGATAGAGAAGTAGATCGGACGCTCCCAATTGTTATTGGCAATAAGGTCAACAACCATTAAATCACGTTTGGTCATCACGTTGGATTTCCAGTCCCAATCGATGTAATCTAAAACATCTGCGCTATCAGCGATATCCATTACGCCGTTTGCATAGACCGCTTCTTTATCAATATTGATTCTGAAGTTTTTCTGAGGGAACAAGGGTAATTCCTTACCGCCACCCGTTTTGAACTTAACTTGTGAATCATCACGTTTGCTGAATTGGATGAAATCCTTAACATCCCAACGGCCTTTTACTCCTAGGTCACGGTAGTACAGAACATCACGTGTTCCCTGAACATATTCGTGCCATTTAAAACTGAATGGAACGGCTTCGCCGTCGTAGGCTTTTCTGCGCTGCTGATCAATGTACCAGTCAGTATTCAATAAACTGAGGTTTACTATGCGAACATCCGTTCTGTATCCTTCAACTTCTTGTACATACCAAAGCGGGAATGTATCGTTATCTCCGTTGGTAAATAGAATTGCATTAGGGTCACAGCTGTCTAGGTAGGCTTTTGCGATATCTCTCGCCGTGTAGCGATTGCTGCGGTCGTGGTCGTCCCAGTTTTCAGCCGCCATGCGAACAGGTACTGCAACAAGTGTAACACCGATCACTAGGTAAGAAGCCACCATAGGACTCAATTTAGTGCGGAGCGTATCCCATAAACCTAGGGCTCCTAAACCAATCCAAACGGCATAAGCATAGAATGAACCCACAAAGGCATAATCACGCTCACGCGGCTCAAACGGCTTGTGGTTAGTGTAAACAACAATCGCAATACCGGTCAGTAGGAAAAACAGCGTAACCACCCAGGCATCTTTCTTATTTTTCTTGTATTGGTAATAGAGTCCGAAGATCCCCAACAAGAACGGCAACATGAAATAGGTGTTGCGAGAAGGATCGTTTTTCCAATGTTCTGGCAGATTGCTCTGGTCGCCAATACGCATCTTATCGAGGAAAGAAATACCCGTAATCCAATTCCCTTTGGTCATTTCATAGCGGTGCTGTTGATCGTTTTGACGACCGGAATAATTCCACATGAAATAACGCCACCACATTTTACCAATCTGGTATTCAAAGAAGAACTTAACATGCTGCGCAAAAGTGATCGGAGCATCCGGATCCTTAATGTTCATGATGTTGATGTAGTTCTGCTTGTATTGGGGATCATCATTCCATATTCTTGGGAAGAACCCTTGGTATTTCGGGTCATAATTAGGAACGCTTGCTTTCTTATCGTCGGTCAATAGATATTTACCGTCAACCTCAAGGTTGCCTCCCTTTTCCTCTACATAGGCCAGGGCTTCGCTTTCTAATTTAAATGCAGCCACTTGCTTTTTACCTTTCAGCACAGCAAAACCACGCTGATACACCGGGTTGCCGTCTCCAAAAGGCTTATTTCTATCGTACGGGGCGTTGAAGCTCTTTCCGTAAAGAATGGGCCAGTCGCCGTATTGCTCGCGATTGTAGTACGCCAATAAAGACATGGCGTCCTCTGGATTGTTCTCATCGATAGGCGTGTTTGCGTTAGAGCGCACCGCTAAGATGATGAACGTTGAATAGCCCATAACAATCAACATGACCGCAATAACAGCTTGTTGTGCTAGCGGTCTGTTTGTCTTTTTAGTCCAAACAACTCCAAAGGTCATCGCGGCGATAAGAATCAGTGATGCGGCAACTGTTCCAGAGTGGAACGGTAGGTTAAAGCTGTTGACGAATGTGATTTCCAATGCTCCGAATAACTTCAAAACCATAGGAATGATGAAGGCAAAAACTAAAGCCAATACAAGAATACTTGCGCCATTGGCAATGATAAAACCGTTGCGAGTAGTGTTTGGGAATTTTTTGAAGTAATAAAGCATTCCGATAGCAGGAATGGTCAGGAACACAAGGATGTGTACCCCAATAGAAAGACCCACTAAGTAAGCGATAAGTAGCAGCCATTTGTTAGCATGAGGATCTTCATCAACGGCCTGTTCCCATTTCAAAACAGCCCAGAAAGCAGCAGCGGTGAAGAATGAACTCATTGCATATACCTCTCCTTCAACAGCGGAAAACCAGAAACTATCAGAGAACGTGTAGGCTAATGCACCAACAGCGCCAGCGCCTAAAACAGCAATCGTAGCAGCGGCATCTATTTTATCCTTACCGCCTAGTAGTTTTACGCCAAGCGCAGTGATCGTCCAAAACAAGAAGAGGATACTAAACGAAGAGCTCAAGGCGCTCAAAGCGTTCACCATGAGTGCTTGGTTTTCTGCTTCACCGGCGAATTGGCCGAAGAGGTTCCCCATCAATTGAAAGAACGGTGCGCCCGGTGGGTGACCCACTTGAAGCTTCACCGAAGTCGCGATATATTCCCCACAATCCCAGAAACTGGTCGTAGGTTCGATGGTCATGAAATACGTAATGGTGGCGATGGCAAAAACCGTCCAGCCAACGATGTTATTTAGTTTTTTGTAATCCACTGATAGCGTGCTTTTTGCTAGATGTTAGGTGTTCTAGCGTTCTAAACGGTTCGAAAATAAGAAAATCCCCGCCCCCACGGAGCAAACCTATTGTTAAACCGTGAAATTTTTCACGAACTCTTTTTTGTGTTTTGCCATTTGGAGTATATTTGCCATCCCAAAAGGGAGAATTGTCCGATGGTGTAATGGCAACACTACGGTTTTTGGTACCGTCATTCTAGGTTCGAGTCCTAGTCGGATAACTCAGAGAAAGCCTCGCACGAAAGTGCGGGGCTTTTTTCTTTCCCCGAACCCCCAAGCTTGCTTGAAGGGGTATGGGGGAAAGAAAAAAGACCAGCGCGCTGTAGGCGCGCGTGGCTTGACTGAGAGGACAATATCTCCCGACGCCCAGGTCCGCGCACGTTGCGCAGCAAGGTGCGCAATCCTAGTCGGACGGAACCCCCAAGCTTGCTTGAAGGGGTGTGGAATTAGAATATGAATTATATTCATGGTCCCAATAAATTCGAATAAAATGAAAAGCAACCTAACCGCGCTGCTTCTTGCAGCGGCACTTCCCTTGACTTTTGTACATGCCCAAGACTCGCTTTCAGTTGAGCAAAGCTGGTTTCACAAATGTCCAGATAACGACAATATTAACGGGATTAGTTCAGAGCGCGCCTACAAAGAATTGGTGCCTTACAAGGTTATTCAAACCGTTACAGTAGCCGTTATTGACGGAGGCACGGATATCACGCACGAAGATTTGAAGGACGTGCTTTGGGAGAATAAGGGTGAAATTCCAGACGATGGATTGGATAATGATGGCAACGGATATGTTGACGATATCTACGGCTGGAGTTTCTTGAGTGGTCCAGGCGGTGAAATTGGTCCAGAGACCATGGAGTTTGTTCGCGATATGAATAGACTTTCTGCGAAACAAGCCCTATCGGGTCCGGAGAAAAAGCAATTGAAGAAGTATAGAAAGCGACTTAAAAAAGATAGAAAATCTGCAGAGAAGAGCATTGGATTTATGCGCACTTTGAACGATGCCTACACGGAGATTGAGGCACATTGTGGCGGTACGCTAAGCGTGGATTGTGCCAATTCATACAAGGAAGGAGAAGATGTCGGCTTTATGAAAAAACTCGTAGCCGGAGGCGTGGTAAAAATGCTTGAAGACGGTATGGAGCAATGGCAAATTAAAGACGAAATCACAGGTGGTTTTGCACATTTCAACGACCAATTGGAGTACCATCTCAATCCAGATTTTAACCCACGCGGCATGGTTGGAGACGATCCGGAAAGCAATGAAAACCCCTATTATGGCGATAACAGGGTCTATGGTCCAGACGCTTCGCACGGTACGCATGTGGCGGGTATCATCGGTGCTAAAAGAAACAACGGTATAGGGATGGACGGCGTGGCAAACAATGCACGCATAATGACTTTACGGGTAGTGCCAAACGGTGACGAGCGCGATAAAGACGTTGCCAATGCCATTCGTTATGCTGTGGATAACGGCGCGAAGGTGGTCAATATGAGCTTCGGTAAAGATGTGGGCCACATGGATGCTGAGGTAGAAAGCGCCATACGATACGCGGGAGATCACGATGTGCTTTTAGTGCATGCTGCGGGTAACGACGGACACAGCGTAGATAAGTTCAAGAACTATCCCAACGGCTGGAACGAAGAGATAAATGAACGTTACGATCACTGGATTGAAGTAGGTGCATCGCGCTATGGTGATTATGAGAAATTGGCAGCACCATTTTCCAATTATGGTGAGCAGGTTGACGTATTCGCCCCGGGATATGAAATTTATTCTACGGTTCCTAAGAGTCGCTATCAAAGCAACAGCGGCACCTCTATGGCAGCGCCGGTAGTAAGTGGAATCGCGGCATTGGTACGAGGGATGTATCCTGAATTGAGTGCTGCGCAGGTGAAATCGGTTATTCTACTCTCGAGCATTA
>CATAQZ010000245.1 GCA_949487015.1 Flavobacteriales bacterium UBA4585 | reverse complement strand
GATTTAATGCGCTATTATTAGCTTTTCAGTAAATCTACTCGAGGCTGAAGCAGCAGTTACATGGTAAATGCCATTAGGCAACGATTGAATATCTAAACTAATCTTTGAACCTTCATACACGTGCTTCTCTCTAGTCCAAAGCTTGCCCGTAGTATCGTAAATGTATAGGTCAAGCGGTGTACCCGAAAGCCAAGAACCGTCTATAAACAACTCGTCATAAGCTGGATTAGGATACAACATGATGGGTCGTGATACGTCTTGCTCTGACAGTCCAATTCCCTGAATAAATTCAAACCAATTCAAATTAAACTCAGAACCCACATCTAGTCGTAGCTTATAATCGCCCTGAGCGAGAACTCCTCCAGGTTGATTGGTTGTTTGCCATGTTTGCCAACCCCCAGTTGCCCCTAGCGAAATGGAAGGGAAACTCGTTACATAATTACCCAAAGTATCCATAAAAATGAACTGCATATTGACTCCTGACTGTGAAGAATGCCTGTAATCCACACTGTAAGTAGCACTATTTAAAACTTTGACATCGTAAATGAGGTAATCACCAGCTCCCAAATAACCTATGTTTTGACCACCGCCTATATCTGTGGTATTCTCTAACGAGATACCGTCCATACTGGAATATGCTTCCGCTTCAATTTTACCCGGTATGACATGCACCGTAGGCAAGGTGTTTTCAACCAACTCTTGACTAAATGACTGAACGTTGGTTCCATCTTTTGCTTTTAGCGTCGTTCCAGCGTAGGATATTTTTATTTCATCTAGAAAAGTAAGCGCCTGCCCAACCCCAATTAGTACATTACGTGAATTCGATAAACTTTTAGTTATAGAGGTCACTGTTGCTGGCACGCCATTTACCGTTACATAATAGGATGCAGCCACACCCAGATTGGCAGTATCTAGAGGCTTATTCGTTTGCACTTCAATCGTAGTATTATCGTAGGTCACCGCATGCACAAAATCGGCAGTGATGGTCGAAGTTGCACCGGTGGCTACGAATTCAAAACTCGTGACATTAAACCCACCTTGATTCGCCACAAAACGGATCTTCTTATCTGTAGAAGAAAGAACAACGTTAGGAATAGTCTTAGTAGACATAATAGTCCAGCTACCTGTATTCGTAGCATAATAGTTTGGTGTCAATCGAACACCATCAGCTTCGAAGTAAAAATTTCCTCCCGTAGATCCGCTACAACCTTGTCTTACTTTAATAGTGTAAAGACTGTCTTGGGGTATATTAACACTGTAGCTCATCCAATCCTCAGTATCTATAAAACCTACCATAAAGCCATTGCTATTAACGGCGTCTGTGAATTTCTCAATATCTACACCGTCATTTCTGTACGTCCATCCAGAATTCCAAGATGGCGGTGGGTTAAGTTGGAAAGACTCTGTATCGAAATATGCCTCTCCTAATGGACCCATGTCGTATTCTGAGGCGTGTACTACGCCTGGTAAGTCATGCGTTTTCCAAGGTAGAGACGTAGGATCCTGCACTTGACGGAACATCGCGTCAACTACTCCTCGATTATATGTACAATTCTGAGCTTTCAAATCCGTAGTCAACTGCATAAGCGTTGCCGTAGCGGAGGCTACAGAAGGGGCTGAACCATTACCGCTCCAGTAATCCAATAGACCCTGATAACCTGCAGACTTCGTAATACTCATGGGAGCGTTTATGGTTTCTATCTTTTTCAAAGGCCACCAAGCCCATCCTACACCTTCTGCCTCAAATAAACTAATGAGCCCAGTATACCAAGCGTTTGAATTTTCGCCGGACTCTCCAAACCAGATGGGTACATTGTAGGTGTCTCTTAAATCTAATCCATACTGAATATCAGCAACGCTATTCACGGGAGACCAATATTTATGTGGAGAATACACCATATTATTATCCCAAGGCGGCGTTAAACCCGTAAATGTATTCGCGAACCAATTTCCTTCAATAAAAATCACATGATTCGTATCCACTGAACGAATGCTATCTGTAATATCCTCATACATTGCGCGCAACAAGGTTCCTCCAGGTAAGTTCCAGTTCGGCTCATTGATCAAATCGTATCCAGCAATGGTAGTATCAGTTGCGTATCGCTCCGCAAGTTTTCGCCAGAGTGAAGAAGTCTTATTTCTATTATGAACACTTTCCCATAATGATGGCTTTGAAGGATCGTAATCGCTAATCCCTTCATCATATCCTTGTCCTCCAGGTGCAGCATGTAAATCTAATATTACATACATATCCTGCGCTTGACACCACGTAATGACAGAGTCCAAAAGATAAAATCCTTTGGTGAGCCATGTGTTTTGTCCTAAAACAGGTTCGTCCTCTATAGGCAGTGTAAATAGATTGTAGTGCATTGGAACACGGACAGTATTAAAACCCCAAGCTGCCATGGAATCTACATCGGCTTTACTAAAGTGATTTTCTAACCATGCATCATAAAAAGCATCAGTTGCTGTAACGCCAATCAAATCTTCGATGGTGTCTCGAATTTTATGCTGAGGACTGGCAAACGATGCCGTCTGTAGCATGTAACCCTCTTGAACCATCCAGCCACCTACACCCATTGCACGAATTAGTAAGGTATCTCCATCTCCATCGACAATCACCTTTCCTGAAGTCTTAACGTACTGGGCTTGCACGGGTGTAACTGTGCTAAAAAAAGCTAAAAGCAATAGCAACAATAATCTACTATGTTTCATTCCTACCATTTTTGGGACTAGTAAGTTCGTTTAATATCTGAATTATTTGCTAGAGAACAGGAAGACAATAGCCGGACAACTTTAAAGACCCTGGATAAATTCATCTAAGGCATCGTCTTTTTCAAGCGCTATTTTCTTTTTCAATCTGTATTTCGCTTTTTCAATGGCAGCAGGACTCACATTTAATACTGTAGCTATTTCCTTATTGCTCATTTTTTGACGAATTAGATACGAGAGGCGCACCTCGCCCTTTGTAAGTTTAGGGAATTGCTCGATTAAACGCGCAGAAAACTCTTCATGTAACTCCCTATAGTTTCGTTCAAAATGATCCCAGTAATTTTCACTCTGCAGTTCTCTATTTATTTCGCGAGTCATGGACTTTAAGAACGTCAAAATCTCCTCGGAGCGGTTTTTTTGTTTGCTTTCACTTTCCAATCGCTCCTTAAAGGAATGCAGGAGCTCTAGTCTGCTTGATGTTTTTAATAATTGGAAACTTAATTCGGTTTTTTGCTGGTTTGACTTTACCTCAAGCTCTGATGCTTTAGCTTTAAGAAGCTCTCGTTCGGTCTCAACAAGTCTTAAGCGCGTAGATCTAAATTGTCGATCCTGATAGAAGAATACAGCCGTCCCAATAAGCACTATTAACAATAAAAAGACGAATACTTTAAACCACCTACGTTGTATTAAGTGCGAGGCAATTGTAAAGGGTATAAATACGGTCTTTTCTAGTGCGTTCGCACCTATGGACTGCAGTTCCAAAAGGTACTTTCCCGGTGGAAGCTCTTGTAAGTCAACGGTGCGGCTCCCGTATGGTAATTCAACCCAATACTCACCCAGTTCTTTTATTCTATATCTATTACTTATACCGTTTCTTAGACTGCTACTGACCAATTCGAAATTGAAACGAACCGATTTAGTTCCCGCAGCAAATTCAATGGTTTGCGTTGAAGCGACACCGTCCTTTATCACTGGAATGGCCTCTGGTAGATTGTCTGCAAACACCTCGGTAATAAGCATTGTTGGAATCGCCGCGCCAGAAGAATCTTCTGTTGAAATCTCAACGACCCCTTGTGTACCGCCTAATAATAAGCGTTCCCCTTTCCACAATAGGGCTTTTCTATTCGAAAGGCCCACTTGCAATTCATCTAGTTCTTTGAAAACTTCATAAGACCATTCCGATTGGTCGTTTAATTTAATCTCCAATAGACCAACACTTGTTGCCGCATAGACCCTTCCATTTTTTTCGCTAATGGAATAGCAATTCACAAACGCCTCTTTCCCAATAATTGTATCAATGACTTGACCTTTATCAATTACCAATATCCCGCTGCCCTCAGTGCCAACCAGTTTATAATTTAAATAGGTCTCTATATCTAAGACTGAATTTTTTATGGGTATGCTTTGAATAGAGCCTTGTCTTGAGAGGGTATAAATTCCCTGGAATTCCGTACCTACCCAAAGTAAATCACCGTCAAACTCTAAATCCATTATGTTTCGACCTACACGCCATGGAGTATCAAATGGCGACGTGATTTCCGCCCCATCCCAGAACTGTAAACCATAGAGTGTACCGATCCATAAACTATCGCCCCAGGTTTTCTCTAACGACCAGATGTTTGAATTTTCGAGTCCACGTGAAGATTGAGAGTAGGCTAAGAATTGTTCTTTGATGGTACCCGATGTGTCCATCACAAATAATCCCTGACCTAGACTGCCTATCCATAATTCGTCTTGATAAAACTCAAGACTTGTAACCACGTCCGGTAAATAGGGATTATCAAATGTTGCGGGCTGCCAGCCTGCTGTGGTTTCCCTGTATCGAACGAGACCATCTCCGTCAAAACCAACCCACAAGTCATTATTAGTCACCATACTAATGGCACTTTGAATACTCGATGCGACGAATTTTTTAGGCTTCGGAAGTAACGATACAGCAGTGCTGTTTACCGGGAACTGTGCGACACCTCCATTATAGGTTCCCAACCACAGCTCATCATAGACTTTATATATTCCATAGAATTGATCCGTAATAATTCCTGAGGTAGGATCCTGTTTCGTAAAATGCTGAACAGTGCTCCCGTTCCATTGGTATACGCCGTATCCATCAGTAGAAATCCAAATGTTACCCTCGTAAAAAATAGCATCACGTTGGGTGCCCTTAGTAGGAATCTCTAATTCGTAAAACACATCGCCTGCGAGTTCAAATATGCCTGTCCCTTCAACAGAAAAAATGACCCGCCCGCCGGACACATCAACTGATTTCCGAAACGAACTCACGCTATTATTTGCCTGAAGCGCGTAAACTGATGTTTGTGATTTCAAGTAATACAGCAGGTGATCACCGCTCGTCGCAAGCCACAAAGTATCGCCTTGATCTTCAAAATCGAAAATGAATTTTAAGTCCTCTGCGTATTCATTAGAGACAAAACGCTCCCATTTTTCGCTGCCCGGTCTTAGTTGGAATATTCCCGAACCAGAACTTCCTGCCCATATCGTTCCCTCCGAGTCTTGATGAAGGCATATTATTGATACCTCCCTTGGAAGCTGTGGAATCTTATTGTCTGGAATTGGCCGAAGACTTTCGAGATCCACTCCCATGATACCGCCCAACTGCAGACCAATGAGCAGGATTGAATCTTGAGTGACTAATAAACTTTGGACATTGTTTGATCTACGAAAATCTGTAGAATCTAGAAAAGGAAAAGAGCGTGCGCGACCTTCATTGTATTTATATAAACCGTCGCGCGTTCCTATCCAAACAAAGCCCCAGTCGTCTTGTACAATAGAATATACTGTGGGATTATTTAGTCCTTCAGCAGCGCCTACATGACGTGCGGACTGGCCTCTTAAAAAAAGTGAACCAGTGACTAAAAGAAGGGTGAACAGGAAACTTCGCATACAGCAATTTACAAATGAAAAAGGGACCCGTCACCGGGTCCCTTTAACACTTACTTACTAACCAAATTAAATTTTAGTTGAGTGAAATACGAATTACACTATCCGTTTCCTCGTTTTGTAAACGCACGATGTACATACCGCGTGGCAATGTTGCAACATCAAGGCGTGTATTCGCCTCAAAGCTTTCCTCCATTACTTTGGCACCTGTTACATTATATACAGCTACAGAAGTAGTGGTTCCTGTGGTATTTTCAATGAATAACACATCAGAAGCTGGGTTTGGCTTTACTGTAAAGCTAGCCGTAGCCTCCTCAACTCCAATGTTAGAAGCGCCACCACACTCTTCCCAAGCATGTATCATTAGAGTAGTATCAGAAGTTCCGACTGTCAGAACGCGATCAGTGAAGCCTGCAGAATTAGTATTGATACAAGAAGTATCGCTCATGGATGCAGGAACGAAGTTTTCTTGAATCGCCCAATCATCAGCAGTAAACTTGTAGCGGTAGTCTCCTGGCGTTAATGACATAACAACAGTATAAACACCATCTCCATCATCATCTGACATAGGATATGCTGTACCATTCCAAGCAATTGGGAATGTACCAGAGAGGTAAGCATTAGTAAAGGCTGGACTGTTAGAACGATCCGATTGGAAAGTCACGTTAACGGGTGTAAGAGGCGTTGGACAAACTGTATCAGTTGCACAGGTACCAAAACAAAACATTAACGTGGTATCCTGAGTAAACGATGGCAAAATACGATCATCATAATTACTCGGGTCAGAACACGGTAAGCCGTTTAACGATTCCTTCGTACCCCAATCTGCATCATTTGCTGGACTGTTAAGGAAGATGAAATTACCTCCACCAGTTCCATCTAAAGTATCAGTTCCTTCATAAACACCGTTACCATCTGGATCGGTTAATTGAACTGCGTTTGCACCACCAATGACACCACCGCCTAAGAATAGACCGTTAGCACCTACTGTGATGTTAGCTGTATTGACTTTAAAAGTCACTACATGTGTTGTTTGTGCGAAACCCAACATAGGTAGGGCAAGCATTAATAAAGCGTAGATTTTTTTCATGTTAAGCATTATTTATTGTTAGTAATTATTGAAATACTCTTATGTAATCCACCAGCATGTACTGAGGGAATGTTGTTGAAGGACCCACTGGACCTGGCCAGTTTCCTTCTACGGCAATGTTTAGGATAAAAAAGAATTTCTTCTTGAATGCACCCAAATTTGAGATGGTTAATGAATG
>CATAQZ010000244.1 GCA_949487015.1 Flavobacteriales bacterium UBA4585 | reverse complement strand
TGGAGATCTGGATGCACTAAGTCTACGAATTCGCCGATGATGGCATCATCCTTAAAACTATTTTCCGGACCGTAAGTATCTCGAAGGGTAAGTATGATATCGTGTAAGTCTTTTTGTCCTTGTGTTAATTCCATAATGCGTATATCAAGCAAGGCGGCCATAAGTGCTCCGCGTTGATACACCTGGGCGTACTGTTTTTTGTAGGGCTTTTTTAAAACGTTTTCACTCATTTCAGTGAATGACATTTTTTTAGTTGGGTATCGGTCCGCCGCACGGATTTTTCCTCGAAGTAAGCTCCGCACATACGTTTCTTCATCTAACACGCTGCCTTTAAGTTGGCTAATACCAGCGAAATATTCAGTAATACCTTCATAGAGCCATAAATGTTGACTCATTTCCGGATTGATATAATTGAAGTCTCCTATTTCTTCACTGTGCAGTCCAAGTGGAGTGAGTATGTGGAAGAATTCATGGATACAAACGTCCGCCATTCCATCAAGGACTGTTGTTCCTCCGAAATCGGGTAAATAGTATACGGAGCTATTTCCGTGTTCGAGTGCCCCAAAGCCTTTGCCTGCAAGTTTACGAATGGCTTTAAAAATGGTGCCTATTTTAATTTCCTGCCCGCTGAATAAATTTTCGAACTCTGTATGATCTTTGATGTAAAAAATAAAGGCATAATTTTCTACGGGTAGCTCGCCCTCCAAAAAGGCTTCAATGGCCTTCATACTCGTTTCTACTTGCTTGTAAATTTCTTGCGACAGCGATCTCCCATTTTCTGTAAATACCCCTATGGTTACTTTGGCGCCGCCGAGCTTGAACGAAGTGGTATCAGGCCGGCTGACCATTATCGGGCAGTCTAGGAACTCATGGTAATTGCGTGCATAGAAATTCTGAGTATTCCCGTAACTGTAGCTTTCCATGGCACTTAGGCCGAAGAGGCTGGGGCTTTTAGTGATTTCGAGTGATACGGGAAGGTCTTCCTGTCCTTCGAAAAAGCCAAAGTAACCTGCGGCGTTTAAAAGGAAGTTGGTGCGTTCTTGATTATTTGTCCCTGCCGGTTCAAATACTTTATTTTTGCGAATACGCGCATCAAACGTGTCGTCGGCCCAATATTCAAGCCGCTCAGGTTTTCCGTAGATGGTAAAAGTATTGCCTTTACGCTTGACTTTGAGTGATACTCCATTGGTGCCGAAGGCTTGAAAATCCTTAATGAATCGACCGTAGTCTAGCGTGGCATAGGTGCCCGGTATGGTTGCCGGAAAATGAAAGTTGTACGTGCGCTGTTCTGAGGTGATCCAATGAACTGATCTAGCATCAATGGAAACTTTAACTCGATCGTCGATCACTTGCGTGAGGTCAATAGTGTAGGAATGCATACCCGCATTTTGCCCAAAGGATTGCGATGTGAGGATGAGAAGTAGTGAAAGGAGTTTGATTTTCATCCTTTAAAAATACTATTCTATCTATTAAGGCCGACGAAAACTAACCCTTGGTTACCTCTGCGCGCATTGTTTTAAAAAAAGAAAGCCCCACGACTTTCGTCGTGGGGCTCACTAACACTCTGAAACGTATGATTAAGCCGCTTCTGTCTCTGAATCAATAGCCAGAGAATAGATAACTAAACCGAATCCAATTTTGTTGATTGCATCAGCAAGGTTGTAGCACAAGTTAAGAACTTCCTCATTTGCTTCGATACCAAGGTCCATTCCGAAGAATCCACCAGCTGTACCTAAGATGTAACCGATAGGGTAGATACCCCAACCGATGATTACAAATTTAGCCAAAGCACTGTTTGCTTTTGCTACTGCACCACCAGCGTTGTTTGCCAATTTCGCAACGTCTCCTTTCCATACCATCCATACGATGTAGAAGTAAGCAGCACCAGAAATAGCACCCCAAACCCATGAAACAGCATCGTTTGCGTAGAATGCCTCACCGATGTAACCGGTAACTAACATCGCAACTGAAGCTAAGATCAGTTTGTACAAGATTGACTTCGTACCACCAGCTTTCTTGGTGATTAAATAGAACTCAACACACATAAGTGGAACAGTTAAGGTCCAGTCTACATAACGTAGAACAACTGGACTTCCATTACCGGCAGCGTAGAAATCACGCATGTAGTAGTAGTGCACTGCTGCAATACCAGTAATAAGCCCACTAACGAGCATTGAAGTTTTCCACTCGTCTGCAACTCTACTTCT
>CATAQZ010000243.1 GCA_949487015.1 Flavobacteriales bacterium UBA4585 | reverse complement strand
TAATGAGATACGGGTGAAATCGGCGGTAACCATCTTAAACAACTTCTAATCATGAAAAAGTTAGTATTTACACTCGCATTAGTTGTTACAGGTTGGACAGCTCAAGCTCAGCAACTTCCTTTAGTTTCAAATTATTTGAATACTGCACATCTCTTTAACCCTGCCTTCAGTGGCCTTGATGGGAAAACAGAGATTACCGTATTGAATAGACGTCAATGGACTGATATTCAGGGCGCTCCAGAAACGCAATTTATGGCGTTCAATGGCAATCGTGACGACCTAAAGTTTGGGTATAGCGGATATGCATTCAATGATGTGACTGATATTGTATCTCGCGCAGGATTTTACGGTTCTTACGCGTGGCATGTCAAATTCACGGATCAAAACAGCCTTAGCTTAGGTCTGGGTGCAGGTTATGTGAACAACACCATAAATGTGGGTGGCATTCGTGTACAGGATGACTTAGACCCTGTGTTATTTTCTGCTTTAAATAGAGGGAAATTTGATTTGAACTTTGGGTTTAACCTGAAATTCGGCGATTTCTCTTTCGGAGCAGCAGTGCCGAATATTTTAGCCCCTAAGGTTGACTTTTCAGACAATTATGTGATCAGCCCATTTCAGTACCAATACATGCGTCACTATGTAGTGAATACACAGTACGATGTGAATTTGCAAAAAGGTTTGATGACTTTAAGTCCTTTTGTAACGGTTCGTGCAAATGAGGTGACTATTCCGCAAGTGGATGCGGGTTTAATGTTTAACCACAAAGAGTACTTTTTTATAGGAGCAGCCTACCGCTCTTCTTATGCGGTAACGGCAAACACGGGAGTGCATTTGACGGAAAACATCACCATGGGTTACGCGTATGATTTCTCTTTAAACACTTACGGTTTTGCATTGGGTAATTCCCATGAGTTTATGCTCCGTTATTCTTTTGGTGAAAGCAAAAAAGATAAGCGATTAGAGAACGAGATCAAAAAATTGAAGGATCGTCAGCGTCGTCAATCCGGTGATCTTGAAGATCTTCTGAACGACCGTCTTGACGAATTCAAGGATGAGGTTTCTGCTCAGCAGAAAGAGCTATTTGATGCTGAAAAAGAAAATCTAAAAGGAGAACTTAGTGAAGCCGCATCTCAGGCCGCTTCGCAAGCGGCAAGTAATGCAGTGAATGCAAGCGGTTCGATGAATTCAAATGCAGCAGGCGGAAACGGTGGCGCCAATGGTTCAAACAATCAAGGAGTATATCCAGCGACAACGTACCCACAAACGCCACAAGGTGGTCAGGTGAAAAGCAATATTAAAGGCTACGATCCTAACCAATACGCAGGTAATGTACAAGCAGGCTCGCGTGGTTATTATGTAACTGCCGGTGTATTTGGTTCTGTTACCAACGCAAACAAACTTCAAGCACGTTTAAGCAAGCAAGGTGTAGCTTCGGATGTATTCCAAGATCCAGGAAACAACATGTACTATGTCTTCTTATTAAAGTTCAACAACTATGAATCGGCGAAACAAGCACAAAACAGCGGTTTCAACGGACAGTATGGTGGTAAGCTTTGGATTAAAGCGCTGTAATACACAGAGAAGAAAAAAACACAAAAACCCGGCGCATCGCGCCGGGTTTTTTTATGCCAAATTTTGATTTATTTTTTTTCGGCTTCCCGCGTTGGGTAGATAAGATCCGGGTTGGTTGGGGCATTATCCTTAGCGAGCTTTCCACCGTTTAAGATGCGCTCAGCTTGGGCAAGGTGTCTAGTGACGTGCGGGATAATAATTTCAAGTGCGGTAATGGATTTGATCTTAAACGGCGGCAACGCTGAGGTTACCTTGGTATTGCACAAATCCTTACTGTTAGGAATGATTCGCACCAACTTTTCAATCTGGCTAAGGTCTGCAATGAAGTTCTCCATGACTTTCTGCGGAGCAATTTTTAAGTCTGGATTTCTTAGGCGGCGTGGTTTAAGTTTTCTGGGTGCCGGGATTTTCAGTGCTTTTGCCTTGGTGATAGGTTGCATCCATACCCGCGCTTTTTTCGTGAACCAGTCCAATTTTACGCTGCTCGATTCCTTTGCTTCAGGCAGTTGGCACACTCGAGTCAATTGAGGCAGATACACCTCATTCACATTATTGATGTGTTCGATGCATTCAATAGCAGACCACTGTTCCCCTTCAG
>CATAQZ010000242.1 GCA_949487015.1 Flavobacteriales bacterium UBA4585 | reverse complement strand
GCAGTTACTTCAAAAGCATCACCAGAGATATTCGTCAACCAGTCTGCCATGATACTCGTGGTGCACAACACCTTAGGCTTCGAACCGGTACTTGTATCTTCTTCATCTTGTGGCGTTGAACAAGCTCCAAAAACAAATGCTAATACTAGAAAAACAGGGGTAAAACGCATCTTATTTAAATTAATTCTAAATAACAAAGGTAAGGCACAGGGAGGCCACTTAAAAAATCAATAAAGCTATTTTTAGAATACAACAAAAGTCGTTCGTTATGTTTAATTTTATACACTCACCTAAAACAAGAACATGGGAAATTTCACAGCAACCACTATCTTAAAAAACCTTGGCTTAGAAGCGAAAAACGCCGGTACATCAATAGGTAAACAATGGCATAATTCTAATGAATGGATAGCTTCCTATTCTCCTATTGACTCTGCGCATTTAGGCGATGTTAGTATTACTACAGAGGAACAATACAACGCCGCAGTTTCTTCTGCACAGACCGCTTTTAAAGACTGGAGAAATGTCCCTGCACCTCAACGCGGTGAATACATAAGACAGTTCGGAAATGAACTAAGAAATAAGAAAGAAATGCTGGGTGCCCTAGTCTCACTAGAGATGGGTAAAAGTTACCAGGAAGGGCTGGGTGAAGTTCAAGAAATGATAGACATCTGTGATTTTGCAGTAGGTCTATCACGTCAATTATATGGACTAACCATCAAAAGTGAACGTTTGGATCATCACATGATGGAGCAATGGCATCCACTAGGGGTAGTAGGCGTTATCTCTGCCTTTAATTTCCCAGTTGCAGTATGGTCTTGGAACTTTGCTCTAGCTTTAGTCTGTGGTAACACAGTAGTTTGGAAAGCCTCAGAAAAGTCACCACTTTGCTCGGTCGCTTGCCAGCACATTTGGAATAAAATAGCTTCTGAAAATAATTTACCAGACGGTATTTCATCCATTGTAAGTGGTAATTATAAAGTTGGTGAATGGATCACTAACGATACACGTATTCCTTTAGTTTCCGCTACAGGATCTACCCGCATGGGAAGAATTGTTGGTGCTGCAGTTGCTCAGCGATTTGGAAAAAGTATCCTTGAATTAGGGGGTAATAACGCTATTATTATTACGCCAAGTTCAGATTTAAAAATGACCGTAACCGGAGCCGTTTTTGGAGCAGTTGGAACATGTGGACAACGTTGTACCTCTACTCGCCGTTTGATCATTCACGAATCCGTTTATGATAAAGTCCGTGATGCGTTAGTTGGTGCTTATGACCAATTAAAAATTGGCAGCCCACTCGATGAATCAAATCATGTGGGTCCGCTTACTGATGCAGATGCTGTTGCTGCATTCTTAACAACCATTCAAAACGCTCAAAGCGAAGGCGGAAAAGTCCTTTGTGGTGGTACCGTTTTAAGCGGCGGTATTTATGAAAATGGATTGTATGTGAAGCCATGTATTATTGAAGCGGAAAATCATTACAACGCGGTACAAACAGAAACTTTCGCACCTATTCTTTACCTGATCAAATATTCTGGAGGTGTACATGAAGCGTTAGCACTTCAAAACGGTGTTCAGCAAGGATTATCTTCAGCTATTATGACTAGCGACATGCGTGAAGCTCATATTTTCTTAAGCGAAAGTGGATCAGATTGTGGTATTGCTAATGTAAACATTGGAACTTCTGGAGCTGAAATAGGCGGAGCTTTCGGTGGTGAAAAAGAAACGGGTGGAGGTCGTGAAAGCGGTTCAGACGCTTGGAAAGCTTATATGAGAAGACAAACAAATACAATTAATTACGGAAGTGATTTACCTTTGGCTCAGGGTATTGAATTTAATCTTTAGACCGTGATTACAACAGTTCAACTAGGAGGACCCGTTCAATCGCGTCCTCCTTTTTTATTTTTTGGATTAGGCAGCTGTTTCGTTCAAAACCTAGCTGCTCCATTGGATAAAATAAATATACCCTACCAATTCAATCCTTTAGGAACCTCTTTTAATCCAGTGAGTATAGCACAACAATTGGAATGGCTCATACAACCTGAAGGAACTTTAAATCAGATTTATCTGCACCATGGGGTATACCACCAACTTCATGCGGCAAATAAATTTCAGCATACAGATAAAAACCGTTTAGACACATTTATCAATGATGCTCAAACCAACGCCCGCAATCATTTAAACCGAAGTGAACATCCAGTGCTAATTATTTCGTTTGGTACAGCGCATTGTTGGGAAATGAATGGGACTATTGTGAATAATTGCCATAAGCTACCTCAAGATCTCTTCAAACGTAGGTTGCTCGAGTTAGATGAAATCACTGAAGCTTGGACTTCAATCTTAACTCATGTACCTAAGCACTGGCAAATTATTTTTACTGTGAGCCCAGTAAAATATACGAAGGTCGGTCTACAAGAAAACTTTATCAGTAAATCTATTTTACGACTAAGTATAAAATCACTCGTGGAGCAACATTCTAACTGCTTGTATTTCCCTAGTTATGAAATAATTACAGATGAATTAAGGGATTACAGTTATTTTAAAAATAATGGAACTCACCCAAATGAGGCTGCGGTTGAAATCGTGTTTGAACGGTTCAGATCATTTCTTAATTTCTAAAAAATCTGGACGTATTGCAGCTAGTTTTAAAACTGCAGCAACGCTAATACTGTCTCTTACTGATCCATTAAGCACTTGATTATAAAGTGTACTAAAATGCAGGCGTTCTAAGCGAAGATTTTCCGTGTCTTCGTGAGATGTACCTAAAAAGGTTAAAGATTCCGCTAAGAAGACCACAGCACGTTCATTCGTCACGCTGTTGCTTAAATCCATTTGAAGAAATTCAGTCCACTCGTCAGCTCCATAACCCACTTCCTCTTGTAACTCACGTTTTGCACTTTCTAAAGGGTTTATTCCTAAGGGTCCACCGCCCTCAGGAATTTCCCAGCTGTATGCGTTTAACGGGAATCTAAATTGCCCCACGCGCCAGGTGTAACCTTCGGCATCAATTGGAATAATACCAATGGCTAAATTTTTAAAATCCACTTCACCGTAAATACCCGCTGTACCTCCTGGCGTAGTAACCTCATAATGCCGTACTGTGATCCAAGCATTATCATAAACCTCATTGGAGTTCTTAACTATCCAGTCTCCTCTATTTATATATGTATTCATTTTAAAAGATATATAGTAATATATATAGTGTGTTGATAACCGTAATAACTCATCAACCTTCCAGTAGTTAGTAATGGTAATTCTACTTTATTAACACTTTTAGTAATAATTAAAATATTGATTAACAGTATTTTATGTAAATTTCTTATAGTGTGTTAATAATGAAGTTCACTATGTTAAGTTGAGAAATAAAAATGAATGGACAGGGAATATCTACGCCTTAAGGGTTTATAAATGGAAGAGAACATTTTCTAACTCAGATGGCTTATGTCGTGAAATTTTTGAATTAGGTAAAACTTTGAGATAAGCAAGAGAAAGTTTTTATAGGATATGATCTACTTATCCACTTTTATACACAGTGTAATTCACAACTTTTACGACCTTTGAGAAAATTTACTACCCATGAAAATAGCAATTGGTACTGACCATGCAGGTGTTGAGTTAAAAGAAGTTTTAATTCAATTAATAACGGAATTATCTCACGAGGCGCTTGATAAAGGGCCGTTCTCAAGTGATAGTGTAGATTATCCGGATTACGGTCATGAGGTTGCTATAGCTGTTGATAAGGGTGATGCAGATTTAGGTGTAGTTATTTGTGGTTCAGGTAACGGTATAAACATGACGGTTAATAAACATCAAGGTATTCGTGGTGCGCTATGTTGGACACCAGAAATAGCGGCGCTTGCTCGTCAACACAACGACGCAAATATTGTAGCAATACCTGCACGGTTTATTTCAACCGACGAGGCAAAACTGATTGTTTCAGAGTTTTTAACTCAGGAATTTGAAGGTGGACGTCACCAAAGAAGGGTGGGTAAAATAGCTTGTAGTTAATCTATTTAACGACTTGGTAAACTAATTCACCTTCGTATGAAGTGAGTTGTACCTTAGGGTGTTGCTCCCAGATCCCCTGTAAGAATCGCAGAGAATAATTACCATAGGTTCCACTAGGTGCAGGAGTAGTTTCGAGAAGTTGTATTAATTCGATAGGCTCAATAAGAGAAGGATAACCAGGAAGGACCTGTTTATCTTTATATATAGACTCTACTAAATACTCCTTAAAGCTTCCTTTATAAAAAGGAAATAAAAATCCCCCTTTAACATCTGTATTTACAAACCAATTCACGGTTGCGTGCACTTCTAAACCTGAGGCAGCTATATATTCGATAGGGTATGATTTTAAATCAGTAGTAAGTGCTAGACCATCTAGCTCACGGATTAAAGGGTGATCAGTATTCAAAACAAACAGAGGATCTGTATTTAAGCGTTCGGCAATAATGACTTGATAATTATTTTTTAAGAACCAATTAGTGATAGAATCGTTCTTCATGCAATAACTATCTTGAAAAAATAATACTGCCGGATTTTTAGTCCGCCCCATTTGGACCAATTTATAATTAGGGACGTTTGTTTCTATCTCCTTTATAGGTGAACAGTTAGTAATCAATAATGACAGAGTTACAAGAATTACAGCGTTTTTTACGCGTAGTTTATCTACGTAAGTCATTGTATTACAGTATTTTACTATTATTATTTAGTGTTGTTGAAGCCATTGCATTAGCGCTGTATAACCATTATTTCATTCCAGAGCTTGTTGCTTTTAGAAAGATAGTAGTAATCCTACTGGTACTGACTTTAACCGCCTTCTTATTTTGGCCAATTCGTTATTTGATACAAGCAATATGGACTAATTACTATTCCTTAAATCGTGTTGCTAAGAGTTTAAAGAGTTATGATAACGGAAGGCTCGATGAACTAACAGGTTTATCTAAAAACGAGTTGGATAAATGGGCACAAGTCGTTGTATTAAAAAAGGTCTATTTAGAATTACCGGTATTTAAAACGACACTGAAAAAAAACATACCGTTTTCAACTATAATTGGGGCATTAGCACTTTTAGTGTTAACAATTTTAATAAGTCCAAAATCAATTTTAACTGAAGGTAAGGACGAGATTGTTAGCGGTACCTGTACACGTGAGGCTATCTTACTAGATATAAATGATACTGTACATACGTTATTCAACGAAGTTTTAGAGTTGAGTCATCCGCACCTTACACCTTTCTATAAAGGAAGTGTTACTGAAAGTGTATTGATAAGGAAAAATGAAACGATCGATTGGGAACTTAATGGAAGGTTTTATAGAAGACAAACAGTAGTATGTGATAGCGTGCCAAAATTAGCCTCCTGGAGTGCTACAATAGAACCACCGAACTATCTTAAGCTATCTACATATAGTGCTCAGGATACGATTAAAGCTTTTAAAGGATCTTTAATTACACTGGAGTACCAAGGAGTTCTAAAAGAGAAAATAAAGGTTAATGTTTCACGTGAAACAAAGAAAGAAGCTTTTATTTGGGACGGAGGTGTTATTGAATTAAGTTCAGATTTTTGGAGTCAAATTTTACCAAGCGTTTTAATAAAAGACTTACCGCCTATAATCAATGTGGTTAAGAATACAAATGATTCCCTCATATTACTTGTGGATGATGACCATGGATTAAAGAATATTGAATTAGACTCCAAGCAAATTATTAGCAATGGTGTGCGGTCAATTATAAAAATTGTTTGGAGTACAAACACAACAGTTAAAATAAAAGCGACTGATACGAACAACAGCGTGACCCAAAGAGAAGTGCGAAGACCTGTTCTAAACGCAACACAATTATTAGCCGCTGCTTACAACCAAACGCTTTTGAAATCATCTGCTGAAAACAAAACAGAGGCGCTAAAACAGTTCAGAACGCAAAAAGAATTCGAAAGAGAACCTCTAAAGGAAATAAGTAACGATGTAGCTAAGAAGAAGCTTAACCCCATCAAAGAAGATCTAGTGAAAGAGCCATTAGACGTACTACTTCAGCGGTTAGATGAGCTATGGCGGATGGAAGAGGCAATTGAATTACTGAGTAAAGTAGATTCACTGCGTAATACAGAACTTGACAGTGCTTTAGTAACTGCCGCTGCCGCTCTAGAAGAACTTAACCGTAAAGAGATTAAGGAACCTGTGGACCTTATGAAGAACATTAAGAATGAAGGTAAAACCAGGGAAAAACAAGCTCAAGAGGCTAGTAAAAAGTTAAAAGAGCTGTTAGCAAATAATGTCGCAGAAGTACAAGAAGACAACGTAGCAAGAATTAAGCGCCTCTTAAAAAACGGTTGGGTTATAAGTGTCTTTCAAGAGAGTTTACAAGATTTATCCTTAGCTGTCAATAAAGCACGATCGCAGCAATTAGTATTATCAAACGAAAAGGCAATTAAAGATAGTTTAGAGCTGTTATTGATACATGAACCTAAACTAGATCAATTACTGTCCGAAAAACGTTCGGCATTAGAACGAGCGATGCGATCGCTTGAAATTAAATCGATTAGCGGTAAGGATATAACAACGGATGTGGGTTATGCGGTCGCGGCTTTGAATGATATTAACCAAACCTTATACTTTTTATTGGAGAGCGAGAAATCGAATTTAAACCAAGCAAAGAAGGATTGTAAGAAAGGAAAACCAGGATCCTCGGGAAAACCGGCTTCCGCCGGAAAAGGGAAAGAAGGCAAAAAAGGATTGTCTAAACCGTCAAAGAAGCCAGGAGGTAGAGAAAAGGGAAAATCAGGAGAACCAAAGAAGGGTGAAAACGGCACTAAGCCAGGTTCGACAGGGAAACCGGCTGAAAAAGAGTTGTTAAAGCGAATAGAGGCGGCAAGTGAAGCTTTAGAAAAACAAGGAGAGCGCACTGGAAAAATGAATGATGATCTTGAACGAATAAAGAAAGAGCTGCTGTTCAACAACGATGTATCTTCTGAAGACTTAAATGAGCTAGAGGACCGCTTATGGCGCGTGGAAGAGAGTGTGTTTAATAAAAAGGAATTGGGTGATTTGCGCAATAGTGAATCAGGTGATGATTCAAATTCGCAAGAAGGGGAAAGCATTGATTTTAAGGTGTTAAAATCTAAAGAGACCGACTTACCTTTGCCTGTGCTGAAGAAGCGGTAAGTATGAGTATAGAAAGAGGTTTGATAGATAAAGTAAAGAACGCTATACATAAGCTCCATCCATCGATGCGCTTAAAAAAAATAGATGTTTATGGTGTATCTGACGAAGAGTTACTGTCCATAAACAAAAAGCACCTTGAGCACGATTACTATACTGATATTATAACCTTTGACTACTCAAGGGGGACTAAAATTAGTGGAGAATTATATGTGAGTTTAGAACGCGTAGAGGAAAACGCGTCAGCTCTAGGCTTAAGTTACGAGTCCGAATTAATAAGGGTGGTTGCGCACGGTATTCTACACTTGATTGGATTTAAAGACAAGACAGAAGCAGAAAGAACCATAATGCGTGGTAAGGAAGATGAGGTATTGGCTTATATAGATAAATATGGTTCTTGACGAAAAGTATGATGTAATTGTAGTAGGCGGCGGTCACGCAGGTTGTGAGGCAGCGTACAGCGCAGCGAAAATGGGCGCTAATGTGCTCATGATTACAATGAATATGCAGACCATTGGACAAATGAGCTGTAATCCAGCTATGGGAGGAGTAGCAAAGGGACAGATTGTGCGAGAGATAGACGCGCTCGGTGGAGGTAGTGCGCGTATAACCGATAAAAGCATGATACAATTTCGTATGCTCAACAGGAGTAAGGGACCCGCTATGTGGAGCCCCCGTGTGCAGAGTGACCGAATGTTGTTTGCGCAGTATTGGAGAGAGCTCCTTGAAGAAACACCTGGACTAAATATGTTCCAGGATATGGTAACGGGATTAAACGTAAGTGACAACACCGTTCAAGGCGTAAGAACAGCGTTAGGACTGACTTTTGAGGCGCAAACAGTGATACTTACCTCTGGCACCTTTATGAACGGTCTTATACATGTTGGTGATCAGAACTTCGGTGGTGGTCGTGCGGGTGAACGAGCGAGCACAGGAATTACTGAAGAGCTAGTATCGATGGGTTTTGAAGCAGGAAGAATGAAAACAGGCACACCACCGAGAATAGACGGCCGCTCTTTAGATTTCTCAGTTATGGAAGAACAGCCTGGTGACGAACATCCGGGTCAGTTTAGTTTTGAAGGTGATTATGCCCTTAAAAAACAAAGAAGTTGTTGGATTACACACACCTCTCAAGAGGTCCACGATGTTCTTAAGAAAGGCTTCGACCGATCGCCATTATTCAATGGGTCAATTCGCGGAACCGGCCCACGATACTGTCCATCGATAGAGGATAAAATCGATCGGTTTTCGGACAAAACCTCACATCAAATCTTCGTAGAGCCTGAAGGATGGAATACAGTAGAGGTCTATGTAAACGGCTTTAGCTCCAGCTTGCCCGTGGAAATTCAATATGAGGCTTTGCATAAAGTGAAGGGGTTCGAAAGAGCTAAGTTTTTCCGCCCAGGATATGCGATAGAATACGACTATTTCCCTCCCACACAACTTAAACACACACTCGAAACTAAACTGGTGAGCGGCTTGTATTTTGCGGGCCAAATCAATGGTACCACAGGTTATGAAGAGGCCGCGTGTCAAGGACTTATGGCCGGGGTAAATGCGGTTTTAAAAACTAGAGGAGACGAACCTTTCATTTTAGGCAGAAACGACGCGTACATAGGTGTGTTGATTGATGACCTTATCACCAAAGGCACGGAAGAGCCTTATAGAATGTTTACCTCTAGAGCGGAATACAGGTTGTTATTACGTCAGGACAACGCGGACATACGACTTACCAAGTTAGGCCATCAAATTGGCTTAGCTTCGAACGAGAGAATTGCTATTCTTGACGAAAAGGAGCGACTAATAGCTGATGGCAACAGGGCCTTAGAGAAAAACTTACCACTAAACTTTGTAAATAAAGTTCTAGAAGAAAAAGGAGAGAAAAAAGCTTCTGAAAAAACGAAGACCCGCAAACTTGTAGCGCGGCCAAACTTAGGGTTAAAAGATTTTAGCGCCAAGTTTGAAGCAGCAGGTTGGTGGCAGCCCGAGGTTATAGAACAACTAGAAATTGATATTAAATACGGCGGCTATATACAACGGGAGCGCGAAAGTGTAGCAAAAATGAAACGGTTAAACAATAAAGCTATACCGGAGAAATTTGATTACGATAAAGTAAAGGGTTTGAGCTATGAAGGCAGAGATAAGCTTAAGGCGATAGAGCCAGCGACGATAGCACAAGCATCCCGAATAAGCGGTATAAGTCAAAGCGATATACATGTATTACTCATTTATATGGGTAGATAATAGTTTCACGTGAAACAATATGAGAGAGGAATTAGGACATTGCCCAGCATGCTTTGGAAAGACTATATCGTTTAAGCAAACGGTTAAAGACCACAGCACAAGCAAAGAAGAATTTGATATTTGGTCTTGCAAGGATTGTAGCCACCTATTTACGAATCCGCGTGTTAAGGAGGATTTTGTTGGACCTTACTATGAAAACCCTGATTACATTAGCCACACAGATGATGCTACTTCAGTCTTTTCAAAAGTGTACCAAACTTTACGAGGAATCAACCTTAACTGGAAGCACGGGTACGTTGCAAAACACGCTAAGGGAAAATCACTATTAGACTACGGTTGTGGTACCGGTCAATTTCTTGAGAAAATGGCCCATAAGGGATACAGCGTTCAGGGTGTAGAAATTAATGACGGTGCTCGTACAAAAGCAGCCAGGTTTGGGATGGTCTTCGGTTCCATTAAGGAGGTAAATGGACCTGTTGATGTTATAACTATGTGGCACGTGTTGGAGCACGTTTACGATCTAGACCAATTACTCGAGGGATTCAAGGCGAAGATGTCGGCTAACGCAACCTTGATTATTGCTGTTCCAAACCCTGAGAGTCACGATGCAGCACATTACGGTGCAAGCTGGGCAGCTTGGGATATACCTATACACGTTCACCACTTTACAAAGAAGAGCATGAAGACCGCAGTAGAGCGCAACGGTTTTAAACTTCACAAGGTGCTGCCAATGTCGTTAGATAGTTATTACATAAGCCTAATCAGTGAACAGTACAAAGAGGCTGCTTCAACGAAGAAGATAAAGCATTGGATGAAAGGGCTTATACAAGGAACAATCAGCAATATAAAAGGAGGAAAAAACAACAAGAGCTCTTTGATATACGTCTTTAAGAACGCTTAGTTGCCGCGGAAAGCACCGTGAAGCGCGTACGAGGTGTGCGTCAATGTTGTTTTAACATGGACGTTTCTTTCTAGGTCCAGCAAACAGGCGCTAAGTGATTTAGTTATATCCGATGCGCCTTTAGGGACTACCGCATTACTTAGCTTTTGAACGTTTATTGCACCGAGGTCTGTAGCATCGTTAGATGTATTTTGTACGTTGTGATAAAATCCACGCTCTAAAAAGTGTAAAGACCTTATTATCAGCGTTTTAACCGATTCCTTTGGCAGAGAAGCCAGCTCATTAACTGCGGCGGTGATTTCTACAGGTACGCCTTTGTAGCAGGTACGCATCCATTCAGCAAAACGATCGATTTGTGTACTCTCTGGATCATCATAAGCGGTTATTGCAGCGCCTAGATTCGGAGCGAAGACCATACTTAATAATCTCTTTGTTTCCTCGGGGCTGTTTTCAAAATGTTGGTTGAAAGAAGAGTCATTTAAGGGTTTGCAAGACCAAGGCGCACATCTCGAGACTATTGTAGGAAGAAGCTTGTTCTTTCTATGTGAAACCAGAATGATAAATGTATTAGGCAGCGGCTCCTCTATGAGCTTTAACAGCTTATTTGACGCGGCAGGTTTAATTTGTTCCGGCATCCATATGATCAAGACCCTATTGCCGCCTTCGGCTGCCGTTAAGCTCAGTTTTTGTTGGAGGTTCTGTATCTCTTTTACTGGGATTTGTAATTGTTGATTTTTACTAGTGATCTGTCTTTGCCAACTATCGGGATCAAGAAATGGGTTTTTTAAAAGCGCGTTTCTAAACTCTTTTAAAAAGTCGTCTGCGGTACCTGTATTTCCTCCACTTACAAAAGGAAATGTAAAGTTCAAATCAGGATGTTCTAGTTTTTCAACTCGTTTGCAGCTTCTGCAGCTTCCACAAGCTGTGTTTGTTTCACACAGAAGTACAGCAGAAAGCTTCAGGGCAATACCCAAAGGATCTTCGCCGGCGCCGCCATAGATAAGATTTGCATGATGTAGTTTTTTGCCGCCATGTGCAGCAAATAATTGGTCCATCAAATCTTGGTTGTTATATATGCTGAACATCTAATGTAGAGTGAAAATTGGGTAGTAAATTGGGCGCTGAAATAACACTCAAAAATATATGAAAAGCTTCGACTTTAAAGATAAGAAAGTTCTAATCCG
>CATAQZ010000241.1 GCA_949487015.1 Flavobacteriales bacterium UBA4585 | reverse complement strand
GCGGAAGGTATTTTAAAAGCATATCCCGGCCTTGAACGCTGGACGATGGATTCGAAGTTAAAAGGTTTGAAAATCAGTGCAGAACGCAAGGATCCTTACTTCGGAACACATATTGTATCCTACGCCAGTCCTGTTGATACCATCGAATTAAAACATGAAGCCCACAGTAGAGACGGCTTTGCTTTGGGCGCAGTAATCGCTGCAGAGTGGTTACCGGGTAAGCAAGGTCCGCATAGTATGAAAGATGTTTTAGGCCTTTAATTTTCACAATACACTAACTTATCGTTAGCAAATAATAAAGTAGTTTCCCCGAATGGAATTTATCATTTTCACCTTAGTACAAGCGCTGTGGTTCGGCGTTATTTCTTGGAAGTTTTATGTGGCGGCAGATCGCAAGGCCTGGGAAGCTTTTGTACCCGTTTACAATACCTATGTTCTGGTTAAAATAGCGGACCGTCCTTGGTATTGGGTGCTATTGTATTGTATCCCTGTCGTAGGAGTCGTTATGGGTATCATTATGATTTACGAACTGTTGCACGTATTTAAGTTTCGTAAAACCTGGCAGACCGCGGCCGTTATGGGCAGTTTAGGACTCTATTTGGGTTACCTGAACTATAAAGAGAAACTCAAATACTGGGGTCGCGATGAGGCGTATATAAAAAAGAACCTAGGTGAGGGTGTAAACAGCATATTCTTTGCGATTGTAGTAGCAACGGTTATTCGTTCAACCACATTTGAGGCATATACCATTCCTACGAGCTCCATGGAGAAAAGCCTTATGGTGGGCGATTTCTTGTTTGTCTCTAAAATGCATTATGGTGTGCGTGTTCCGATGACTCAGCTCAGTCTTCCTTTAGTACACAATCGCATTCCGTTTTTAGGTACACCCTCTTATGTGAGTTGGCCGCAGATTCCTTATTTGCGTTTACCTGCTCTAGAAGATGTAAAAGCAGGTGATCCAGTAGTCTTTAACTACCCAATGGATGCCATGCCGGTGGATAAGAAAGAAAACTACGTAAAGCGTTGCGTAGGTACTCCTGGCGATACATTGACCATTGTGGACAGAACCGTATTTCTCAACGGCGACGCCTTTAAATTTCCAGATAACAGCTATCCCCAATTCCTTTACTACATTAAAACGGATGGAACGAGCTTCAATAAAGATTGGCTAAAGAAGAAGTTTGACATCAATTATTTGACATCGGATGAGCAACGTAAGTATCCAACAGATCAAGACGTTTATCAACGCAGTCAAAACGAATACATCATGTTCCTTCAAGAGCGTCATGTGGATGCCATAAAATCATTACCTGCTGTTAAATCCATTTGGCCGATCAGTGCCGAACGACCTGGCACAGCTGCAGACAGTACTTTGCCAGCTGGACTTTTACAAATACAAGCAGGTCAAGCTGAAGAAATATTATTCCCCAACCCAGATACTGGCCACGGTGAACGTCCATACAATGATACCTGGGATAACTTTGGACCGATCTACATCCCTAAAGCGGGCGCGACCATTGAATTAACCGAGAAAAACCTGCATAGTTATAGAAGAGTCATCGCAGAATACGAAGGACACGATCTAAAAATAACTAAAGACAGAAAGGTGTACATCGATGGT
>CATAQZ010000240.1 GCA_949487015.1 Flavobacteriales bacterium UBA4585 | reverse complement strand
GTATTGACGTCTCGAGGTGGCCGCTCGGTTCCGGGTGGTGGCGCTTGACGAGACAGTAATCCACGGACCAATTGATAAAACGTTTCCGCCGCACCCCAGTTCTCTTTTCGGGTGTAAGCGGCCATTTCCAGAGGGATCACGGGCACCGGAAGATCGGCGCCTAGAGCTAATGCACCGGGCTGATCTTGTATGAGCTCAGCGGTACAGGAATCAGCCACCATTAACACCTGAGGCTTAAAGCGCTCGGCGCATTCACGCAATGAATTAACAACCATCTCGGCTGTCGAGGAACCCAGATCGCGTGCTTGGAATGTCGTATACGTAACCGGTGGTCTTTGACCTTCCCGTTCAATCATCGTGAACAGCAAATCGGCGTAGGTGTCTCCCTGCGGTGAGTGCAACATCAGGTGAACGTCGCGCATCGATGCGGCAATACGGATCGCGCCCACGTGGGGCGGACCTTCATAAGTCCATAGCGTCAGCTCCATGACCCCACCTCCAGTATCTCTTCGCGTGCCAAGGGCTTGGCAAAAAGACCTGCCAGATCGCCGGCTTGGTCAAATCCCTGAACGGGTGAAAAAACAAGCTCAATCGACCACTTAGTTCGTAGCCCCTCTGACTCAAGCGCGTTGGCAATACCCATCCCGCAGACGGTTAAATCGGGCCGCGAGGCTCGAACTCGAGCCAATGCAGGGTCGAGATCCTGTCCCTCAACCATAGGCACGTCCTTTTGCAAACGAGCCAACTCTGCCCGCATCACTAATTGATCATGAAAAGGGGTGCCAATCTCATTGATGCCCAGGCCACACTCCTCTGACAGGAAACGGGCCATCGGAATTTCAAGTTGTGAGTCGGGCAAGAAGTGAATGCGTTTGCCCTCGAGCTTTGAGCGATGCACCGATACCGCTCGCTTTGCGCGCTGATACGGCAGTTCAAGTACTTGCTCTGTCCGTTGCGAATCGACGCCGTATGCTTCGGCAACTGACTCAAACCACGCTTTACTGCCTTCGGCACCCAACGGGAAGGGTGCGCTAATTAAATTAGCGCCTCGTGCTATCAGGGCTCGTGCCGTTTCACCAACAAACGGTTGCGCCGCTATAACGCGCGTACCGTTACCCACCGCCGGCAAATCACCGGCCTTGCGCCCGGGGTAAAAGTGAACATCTTTGATGTCTAATTCGTCGAATAAGCGCCGGAACTGATCCTCAACAATATCCGAGACCGTTCCCAAGACGATGAGATTTTCTTTCGAGGCTTCGAGCGCGGGCAACTCAGCAATTGTGCTCTTCAGGCACTGGTCTTCACCTTGAGTGAAGGTTGTTTCAATGCCGCTCCCACTGAAGGCAGAAATGCGCACACGATTTTCGTGTTTGACCTGCAGCTTGGCGGCAGCAGTCTCCAGATCAAGTTTAATTACCTCGGAGGGGCAGGAGCCCACAAGAAAGAGGCGGTTAATACCGGAGCGACGCGCAATCAATTCGCCCACCACGCGATCAAGCTCCTCATGGCAATCAGCCATGCCAGCGAGGTCTCTCTCTCCCAGTATGGCGGTCGCAAAACGCGGCTCCGCAAAGATCATTACGCCGGCC
>CATAQZ010000239.1 GCA_949487015.1 Flavobacteriales bacterium UBA4585 | reverse complement strand
TATTCTGTACTAGAAAGTGACGAGATTTTCTTCAACAATACACGCATCTATAAATACCGCACCGACGAAAGAGCAGAACTTACTGCACAAGGATTCAAAACGCACCGCTCTTTAAAGTGTCTTCGAGATACTACGGTACCCTTTTTAAACTTCGCCATAGTGAATAACTGGCGTGCAGATCAAGCCTATATTGTCGTAGAACCCAGCGCTAGAAAGTTTTTTCGAGATACTGTAACCGTTCGTGTGGATACGAACGAAGTGAAAATCTACCTCGATAAAATGGATTTTGAACAACACTACCAATTGGCAGCCCTACTCTTTCAAAATGCATTTGACTACCACCGTGCCTTCATCATTCAAGGAGGAGATTCGTTACTTCTTTATGGCACACAAGGCAATGAAAAAGCCAATTTTGAAGTGTTAAAGGACTATTTCAGACTCGTGGGCCGATTCCAATAATCACTTTTTACCTCGCTCAGCCGCCCGAATGCTCAGGAGCTGCACAACAAGCGCAAACCCGACAGAACAATACACATACGGCTTCGGAATGTCAACATGAGCACTCTCTGCAATAAGCACGGTCCCTATCATAATTAGAAAAGCCAGTGCAAGGATTTGTAAACTCATATGGCGCTCGATAAAATCGGCTATAGACTTTGCAAATGCCAACATGATTACCATTGAAATGATGACAGCAATAATCATGATGACCAATTCATGAGTCATCCCGATAGCGGTTAAAACGCTATCAAAACTAAAGACAATGTCGAGTAACCCTATTTGAATAATCACGCCCATTAGGGATTTAGGTTTCTTGCCATGTGCGCCATGCCCCTTTCCTTCTGTTTTTTTTACAATCTCTGTAGAGGACTTCGCCAGCAGAAAAACACCACCGATAAAGAGAATTGCATCTCTACCGGATACAGGGTGATCACCAATACTAAAAATGGGTGCAGTTAATCCGATGAGCCATGTTATCCCGAATAACATCAATACTCGAAATCCTAGCGCGAGCCCTAAACCTAGTCGTCTCGCTAGTGGTTGTTGAGAGGATTCCAGATCATTAGAAATCAAGGAAATAAAAATAATATTATCTATTCCAAGGACAATTTCTAGAAAAGTCAAGGTAAGTAATGACAATAATCCTTCTGGGCTAAAGAGAACCTCCATGGTACGTGCTACGGTTAGATTTTAGCTAAAGATAAATCTTTGACACTTCGCCTAAATCTTAAAAGAATGAAATTTATTAAAGACGATTCTTGCGGGTCGCCTCAAATTTTTCATAAAAATATAAGGTCCCTAAAATCAGTAACATCCCGTAGAAGATATCTTCAAAGGGTATAGTACCTATGCGAATACCTAGGTTCTCACTATTATTATACCACACTACCTGCGTCTCTAGAAATGAGCCTGTTAGAATCCCGTTTTTAATAAAAAATGGGATTAGAGCAAGCGGATAGCATTCATAAAAACGAGGTAACCAACTGCATTTAGCAATCCAACTTACATACATTAATGCAATTCCCAACAAAATAAAAGTGGACGCAGTATAGAACTTATCATAGGAAATGATTCCTACAGCCAATGAGAATGGAATGAGTAATTGAGAAATTTTACCCGCCAATTTCGGTGTGATTATTCCCTTTGGAAAAAACAGCTCCAAACACTTGTAAATGAAAATACAAGAGAATGGCACAGTGATAAAAAAGAGGTATTCACCTAGCGGCAAGCCGAAAAGAAAGATGCCACTTAAATATGCCGGGGTAAAACCCCACACACCTAATTCAGTAAACCATATATCCCAAACTAAAAAGAAACCACTAACGATGAGCATGGCTTTAGCAAGGGAACCGAAGGTCTTATAGTAGGCTATCCTTGACTCAAAACTGCGCAGCAAGGGAACACTTAGCGTTCCTAGATTAAGCAACAGATATAGCCATTTCGTTTCTAACACTAAGAATTACGTTTATGCACGTAAAGCACGTACTTGTTTAATGTATTTGGGATGTACCCAAAGCATGCCAAAGTTCTCTCCATCCTCTTTTCCTAAATGCCTGTGGTGCATTTTGTGGGCCAGTCGAATTGCTTCAAGATACGTTGATTTCGTTTGTTTGAAAATAGGAATGCGTTGATGAATAAATAATTCGTGCACCATGGCATAGGCAAATCCGTAAAGCGCGATACCTGCGCCTATGGCAACGCTAATGCCAGCACCGTACATGAGGCCAAGCATGATGCAGAGCCATGAAGGTATTGCAAAAATCAGGAAGAATGTGTCGTTCTTTTCCAATGCCCCAGGGGTCTTTGTATGGTGGTCATCGTGCAAGAACCACAAGAATCCATGCATCAGGTACTTATGTGCACCCCAAGCCACACCTTCCATAATAAAGAAGGTCAGTAACATCACTAAAAATTCAAGCGTTGTCATTTTACTACTGATTTTAAAAAAGCTAAACTTTCTTCCACGTGGTCAGTCGCACGTAAAAGACTCTTAAAGATATAAACTACTTTATGGTTTTCGTCCGTGACATAGGTGATTCTATTCGCAACAGTGTTGAATAACAAACCAGTTGCGCCAAAGGACTTTCGCACTTTATGCCCTGGGTCACTGAGTATCGGGTATGTCAAATTATATTTTTCTGCAAATCCTCTGTGTGATGCTACATCTGCATCATTGATTCCGATGACCTGCGCACCGACTGCCTGAAATTCACTTTCGTAATTTCTAAAATCACAGGCTTGCGCGGTACAACCCGGCGTATGGTCCTTTGGGTAAAAAAAGATAACCAATGGCCTACCCTGAATATCAGTGGTACTTAAAGGCTGGTTGTTTTGATCTAATAGTGTAAAAATAGGCAACTCATCACCTACTTTGATTGGATTATTGGGCATGATTAGGGCTATTCGTTGATGTTAGAACGACGAGAATGGGATTTTGTTCGCTAAAACTACCTAAGTGGTTTCCATTCAAAATTATCAAACCTACGTAACTCTACCCATCGATTTTGCTGGTCTTGCATAAAGTCAAATCCAAGAAAAATACCACGCATAGGGCCACCTCCGTAAAGGTGTCGTTGAATATGATAATCGGCAATATCATAACCTCTAATCGAATACTGGTTAGGTTCTATTCCGAAATGCGATCTAAAGGCTTCAACAAACAACAAAGTATTCGTGTCTTTGTAGGATAAATAGGAGGACATTGCACAAATCACTTCCGCTTCTCTCGTAAAATTATCATTGGTAATACCACTGTTGAATAGCTGATATTCAGTACCAAACAAAGAATATGATGCCAATCCTGATCTTAAATTACGAAGTACATCGAGCATAAAAGCGGGATCACTATCATAAATGATAAGCTCGTAATGTAGGGCACTGTCCAGTTCGGCCAAAGCTTCGTTTGAAGACCACTTTTCGTCGTTGACAATCAATCTTTTGTTTGGGTTGTTAAAACCTTCAAAAAACAACTCACATTCTTTGGAAAGCCCTTTCGTAACAATCAGCGGTATACTTTTCGCGTTTAAAGAATCTCTATCATTGATTAATTCACGCAGCATTTGATAAAAGATGTCTTCAGATACGACCGTATTGTATACTCCTAGCCCTTCAATTGCAGGGCTTTTGCTCATTAGGTTGACTGATTTCCAAGCAACCCCAAAATCCGTGATTTGCTGTACACGTTTTGAATAAAGCGGTCCTAACAAGAGATCGTAGTTTTCGAGATCCAAAGAGTCTAACGCTTTCTTCAAAGAGTCGCGTTGGTTGTGTGAATCAATGAATTCGATATTGACAGAAAATGAACTATCGCTATGTAAATAAGCGGCGAATTCCATACCCATTCGTAAGCTCATCGCAACCGGACTGCGCTTTGCTAAGGCCGTCTCATTGATATAGTCAATGTGAAAAAAAGGTAAAATCCCTAGAACTTCCAAACTCGTTCTAGCGCTGTCTAATCCTGATACCAATAGTGTGTCCGATGTTGGAGCTGGTTGTGGTACGACCGTATCCACCGTTGCTTGAAGTAAGGCAATGTCATTTACCGGCCTAACCAACCTTAACCCACGTTTCCAATTCGTTCGCGCATCAGGGTTAAGGCTGTAAAAAGAGGCCATATCTGAAAAACCCCACTCCTGCGCTAGGTCTTCTGGCGTATCCCCACGCCGCACTTTATACATATCAAACGTAGCTTCACTGCCTGCTGAATCTTGAATGTCGGCAACAGGATCAACTGTAGGTGCGAGTGCGGAATCTTTCCGCTCAGGCATTGGTATGATCAATACATCGTCAAGAGAAAGTGTAGTACCGGCGATTTGTGGGTTCGCTTCAAGAAGCGCACTTACCGTTATTCCGTACTGTTTTGAAAGTGAATACAGCGTATTCCCCTTTACTACCACATGTTCAGTGACCGATTGTGCACTGAGCGATGTAGTAATGGCAAAAAAGCAAAGAAAAAGTAACTGTTTTATTCCCATTCGATAGTTGCTGGTGGTTTCGAGCTTATATCATATACAACGCGGTTCACCCCCTTAACCTTATTAATTATTTGATTGCTGACTTTCGCAAGAAACTCGTAAGGAAGGTGTACCCAGTCGGCAGTCATTCCATCCGTACTTTCTACCGCACGCAATGCCACGACTTTTTCATAGGTACGTTCGTCTCCCATTACTCCCACAGAATTCACAGGAAGTAAAATACTACCCGCTTGCCAAACTCGATCATAAAGACCTTCGTCCTTTAGTCCTTGAATAAAGATGTAATCAACCTCTTGTAAAATCGCAACTTTTTCAGCAGTGATATCACCTAATATTCGAATAGCTAATCCTGGTCCTGGGAATGGATGACGTCCCAAAAGATCTGCTGCCATATCCATAGATGCGCCGACACGACGTACCTCATCCTTAAATAAGGTTTTTAATGGCTCGACCACTTTCAACTTCATGAAATCTGGTAAACCACCTACGTTATGATGACTTTTTATCGTAGCCGAAGGCCCATTAACGCTGATACTTTCAATGATATCTGGATAGATTGTCCCCTGTGCCAACCATGTGACATCTTCGATCAAATGTGCTTCTTGATCAAATACTTCAATAAATACTCGGCCTATTGCTTTGCGTTTTGCTTCGGGTTCATCTATACCTGCAAGTGCTGAAAGGAATTGCTCAGAAGCGTCTACACCTTTTACATTTAATCCCATTCCTTCGTACTGCTTAAGTACATCGGTGAATTCGTTCTTACGTAACAAGCCGTTATTGACGAAGATGCAATACAAGTTCTCCCCGATTGCTTTATGTAACAACATGGCAGCAACCGAACTATCAACACCACCGCTCAAACCAAGAACGACCTTATCATTACCTAGTTGCTCTTTCAAAGCAGCAACCGTTTCATCTACAAAATGTGCAGGTGTCCAGTCGCCCACTACCCCAACGATGTCGTAAAGGAAGTTTTTCAGCAACTGGGTGCCATCTGTACTGTGGTAGACTTCAGGGTGAAATTGAATCCCGTAGGTGTCTTCGCCATCGATTTTGTAGCCAGCAACCTTTACGTCGTGCGTCGATGCGACAATTTGAAAGCCTGTGGGTAGCTCTGTGATCGTATCCCCATGACTCATCCAAACTTGAGACCCTTCTCCTATACCTTCAAACAGAATGTCAGAAGAAGATACCGTACTGAGGTTCGCACGTCCGTATTCGCGAATTTCACTAGGGGCGACTTTACCACCAGAAGTTAGGGCCATGTATTGGGCACCGTAGCATACACCTAGAAGCGGTACGTTACCTTTAATTCCAGTCAAATCGAACTGAGGAGCATCCTCCTGCAAAGTGCTGTATGGTGAACCGCTTAGGATAACACCTTTAACATCTGGTGTTAGCTCCGGAGGATTGTTAAAGGGGTGAATTTCACAATAAACATTGAGTTCACGAACTCTACGCGCTATGAGCTGCGTGTATTGTGAACCGAAGTCGAGGATCAAAATGGTTTCTTGCATTCGGCAAAAATACCATTAATTTTTGCTGCTCAGCACCCAAGTTCCTGCCTTTATTGTTGACATGTTTTCAACGATTTCGTCGCGAGGATCCACACCTAGAGTTCCTACAAGATCTAAATAGGACGCTTTGCGCTCCCAAAATATTCCTTCTGGGTACACAGACGCATATGCAGTATCAATGGCTGCCATTGCTTCCGAATGCCGTCTTTTTTGTGCTCTATACCTAGTCTCCGCAGTTCTTTGAGCCAATCTTGTCATCTTCACTCGCAACGCATCGGCATGTTGCTTTAGCTCGGGATAGGCTGCTTTCAAAGATGTATTCCATGCTTCAATCGCCGACTCAAGAGGAAGTTGTAAAGATTCTCCCTCTGCCAGTAATGAAACACTATCTGCAATAAATTGCTTTTTTAAGTCCTCAGCAGAATTTGTCAAAATAGAAGGAAGCGGTTGTCCAATTTTATCGAGCGCACGCTTCAGTTTATCGTTTTGAATGAAAAGACTATCCCTTAGATAAAGTACCGGCATGGGTCGATCCAATTTTTTAAAAGCTTCACCGAGCTGTAGCCAATATGCAAGTTCACCTCCCCCACCTACATAAGCGAGATTCGGCAATAAAAACTCTTGATACAAGGGGCGCATCAGGGCGTTTGGACTAATATGGATTGACGGACACTGATGATCCTCTTGCTCAAATCGTTGGCGATCGCCATCCCGTAAATCAAAGAGGTTTATTTCTCGCGGAAAGACCTGAGCCTTGTAACCATGTTCTACTAAGGCTTCAGTTTGTTTCTGAATCAGCTTCGAATAAACACTTTTCATTTCTTCCCGCCAGAGAGGTTCAGCGGCTGCTTTTAACGATACATCTTGACCATCCAGCACGAGTAATCCTAATCCTTCCGACCATTGACGCACCCACTGACGAGTAGCTTCGCTTAAATTTTCACATTCCTTATATGCTTGGAGTCGGGGCTGAAGGAGTTCCTTCTGCGCCGCGTTAAGAGGGACGCTTTCAAGCCAAGATTCTAATTGTTCTGCTAAGCTGTCTGTCGGTAAGCGACCAACTGGACCCTTAGCATCGGGCAGCCTCCAAGTAAATCTATGCTCGCCTATGTGAAAAGAGGAGATTTCTTCGAAGTCATGATCTTCAGTGGCCATCCAAAATATAGGAACCACTTTAATTCCGAGTGCTGCGGAAGCCGCTTTTGCGAGAGCAACGGCACCTAAGACTTTCGCTTCAAAAAAGACAGTACCGCCGCAAATCATTAATTGATGTCCAGTTGTGATCGTAAGTGCACCATTACGAAAGGCACGAAGCGAATCTTCTTCAGAGGCGCTGAGGTTCGTATTTTGACGAGCGAACGCATCAGCAGTAATCTCTCGAGTTTTCAGGGAATAGTTGGCCTGAGCTGCTGCTACAGTTTCGAACGATTTCCACTCATATGGCACCTTCGCAATAGATTCTAGAAAAGTTCCTCCAGCTAACAGGTCCTTCATTACTTTTGAAGGGACGCCGGTATCCTGATGAGGTAACAGTGAATATGTAAATTGAGATGACATTATGAAAGCGAAGATAATTGCAATATTGGTTGCAGCAGTATTGCTGGGATGCAGTTCTTCAAAAGAAAATACCTGTGCACTTGATGCTCGGTATACTTTTAATTTCGAACAAGCGCAGTATTATGCGCTTCCTCCAATAGACTTTAGCTTCAACTTAAGCTACGATTATCTGGTTCGAATGCCTGAATTTGGTAAGCAAAACTTCAATTATTATGAAGTGGCAAGATACAATGATGACAGTACCGGTAGCGTTTTACTTAAAGTGCATCCTTTCAAACGTCAAGGTGTCTTTATTTCTGTGGCTGAACAACGTACAGCTCAAATCATGCTGGATTTGCAAAAAGCGAAGCGAGACAGCTGGGTGACCGAAAAAGACGATACGCTGAACGATTGGTACATAAGCTATGGACGTTATCAGCAGGATCCAGAAGATTATATCATAGGGCATACTTTAATCATGCGTGATAGTATGAGCAATGGATTGTTGTTAGAATTACAAATGCCTTGTCCTACAGATTCCTTTCGTTTAGAACGCGAAAAATGCCTTGAAGAAGTCATTAGCTCATTTAAGGTGTATTTGTAGTCTTTAAGACTTAATACTTAGTCTAAATCGAAACAAAAAAGTATTTTACCTTAATTTACCATTCATCTCCTTGAAATACAATTAGTTATTCTATATTCACACTATTCGAAGGAAACTTTGAATTAGGTTAGGGGTACGGAGCCAAGAAATTGGCTCCTTTTTTTTGTCTAAACTTTTTATTGCAGCCCACGTTTATTCCTCAATGGGCAACACCTTACGACTTATTTTGGGCGATCAGCTCAATGCACAACACTCCTGGTTTTCAACAGTGGACAATCGATACACGTACGTGATGATCGAATCCCGGGAAGAAGGCAGCTATGCGCCACATCACATCCAAAAGGTTACTGGAATTTTTTCTGCAATGCGTCAATTCGCTCAGAAGCTACAATCATTGGGACACGATGTGCACTATCACAACATCCTCGATGGGAATGAACCCAATTTGCGAACCGTTTTAGCCGCTGTCGCTCAGAAAAAAGATGTTGTAAAAATTGAAATGCAAGAACCAGACGAATGGCGCTTGCGGAAAGATTTAGAAAAGCTCAAAGACGAAGGATTCGAGATTTCATGGTGCTCAAGCGAGCACTTCATAAGCTCAAACGCAGAATTTAAAGCGCTCTTTGAAGGAAAAAAAACCTTCTTGATGGAAACGTTCTATCGTGCACTACGCAAAAGAACTGGTCTCCTGATGGATGGTAAACAGCCCGTTGGCGGTAAATGGAACTACGACGCTCAAAACCGTAAGAAACTGCCAAAAGACCACCTCCCACCGCCTCCATTCGTACCCAGCACGGATGTGAGTCAAGCGCACGCGGATGCCATTGCAGCAAAGCTTCCTACCATAGGGAAATTAGAAGATCCCAAGCATTTCTATTGGCCCACAACCCCAATCCAGGCTTGGGAGATCTTCGACCATTGGCTTCAATACGGCTTGCACGCGTTTGGAGATTATCAAGATGCACTAACAACCAAAAGTTGGTCGTTATACCACAGCCGGATTTCTTTTGCATTAAATACGAAGATGATACAGCCGCTGGAAGTCTGTCAGCGCGTTGAAACCTATTACCGAGCGAATCCAGAGGTTCCTTTAAATGCAGTGGAAGGTTTTATAAGACAAATACTAGGCTGGCGTGAATTTATGCGGTGTGTGTATTGGTATCGTATGCCGGAATTTGCATCAGAAAATTTCTTTGAATTTGACCGTAAACTGCCGCAATGGTTTTGGACCGGGGAAACGAAAATGAAATGTTTATCACATACCATTGGGCAAAGCTTGAACCACGGTTACGCCCATCACATTCAAAGACTGATGGTTACGGGTAATTTTGCGCTTTTAGCCGGAATTGATCCAGATGAGGTGGATTTGTGGTACCTCGGCATCTATATTGATGCATTTGAATGGGTGGAAATCACTAATACCCGCGGTATGAGTCAGTACGCTGACGGCGGCTGGATTGCCACAAAGCCCTATGTTTCTTCCGCAAATTACATGAAGAAAATGGGGGATTATTGCGACCAATGCCATTACAATCCGAAGACAAAAACAGAAGACGACAGTTGTCCATTTAATTCTTTGTACTGGAATTTCTTTGATGGCCAGCGCGATAAACTTCAGTCGAACTTTCGCCTCGGTATGGTATATCGTACTTACGATAAAATGGATGCCACCGTCAAAGCTGGAATTCGTGAAAAAGCCCAATCCCTTTTAGACAATATCAACGCATTATAACATGAGTACTTGCATCCTTTGGTTTCGAAACAATCTAAGACTGGGCGACAACGCCCCTGTGCTTCAAGCATACAGTACGTTTGAAACCGTAGTTCCCGTATATTTTATACCGGCCGCAGATCAAATCGATTCTTGGGGCAATCCTACCATCGGCGCTTGGCGTGAACAATTCTTACACGATGCCGCCATGGATTTACGTGAAAAACTACGTGAGTATGGAAGTGATCTTTTATTGTTGGAAGGAGATCCTGTAACCACCTTAAAAGAGTTGGCTGCAACCTTTGAAACCAATGCGATTTATGCGCCAAAAGAATTGGCAGCCTATGAGGTGCATGAGCAATTACAGCTGAATCTTTGGGGTAAAAGCGAAGGCATAGAAGTTAAATTTTTCCTTGAGCGTACCTTGTACCAACCGGATGATTTTCCTTTTAGTTTAGAAAATATACCTCAGGTATTTTCGCCATTCCGAAGAAAACTAGAAAAGTACGCAGCTCCCAGAAAAGCTTGGGAAGAGCCCAGCATCTCCCCTGTAGATGTCAGCAGTTTTACCCAGTTACAAGGACTTTGGGAGGTGCGAACACCAGCGCCCGATGAGCGCACCGCATTTCCATA
>CATAQZ010000238.1 GCA_949487015.1 Flavobacteriales bacterium UBA4585 | reverse complement strand
TCGTAAGTATTGACCCAGGCTTCGTAACGCTCATTTAATCGTCTCAAATAATCGATACGGATGCTGTTTTCGTAATCTCTACCTCGTTTTTGTATGTGATCTACTAACGTTGGGACAGAGGCGCGCAGGTAAATGAGCAGGTCTGGCGGTTGAAGGTGTTTTTCCATCAGTTCGAAGAGGCCTTTGTAGCTTTCGTAGTCTCGTGCAGTCATGAGTCCCATTGCATGCAAGTTGGGCGCAAAGATGTGGGCATCTTCGTAAATGGTACGATCTTGAATTACGTCTAAACCTTCTTCGCGTACAGCCGTTACTTGTGCAAAGCGTGAGCGTAAGAAATAGATTTGCAAGTTGAAACTCCAACGTTGCATTTCTTCATAGAAGTCGTCTAGGTAAGGATTGTCGTCTACATCTTCATAATGTGGCTGGTAATTATAGTGTTTCGCTAACAACTCTGTTAAAGTTGTTTTACCTGAACCAATATTTCCTGCGATTGCTATGTGCATGCTCATTAAATTTGTACCCGCAAAGTAATAAAAGTACCTCAAGCATTCCACTGAAATATGAAAATTGAATCGGTAAAAGAGCAGATTGAAGCATCTAGACAAGAATTAGTCGCTCACCCAGCCTTCCAATGGGTCAACACAGTCCCGCGTGCACGTCATTTTATGGAGGCGCATGTATGGGCCGTTTGGGATTTTATGGTGCTACTGAAATCACTACAACGTGAACTCACCTGTGTAGATACTTACTGGGTGCCGAAGGGTGATCCGGCCGTACGTCGACTTATTAATGAGATCGTTCATGGTGAAGAAAGTGATGTGGATCAGCAAGGTAACGCGACTAGCCACTTTGAACTGTATCTACGTGCAATGACTGAAGCAGGTGCTGATATTGCGCCTATTTCAAATTTCATCAAGGATTTAGAGCGTGGTATACAGCCGTTGGAGGCGTTAGAAGCCAGTGCGGCACCTGAAAGTGCTAAGACTTTTGTTCGCAAGACTTTAGATGTGGTTGCGCGTGGCGATGCTTCTGAAATTGCAGCTGTTTTTACATTTGGAAGAGAAGATCTTATTCCAGATATGTTTATCGAAATCGTTCGCTATTTAAAGACTACTTTCCCGAATGAATTGGGCTTATTCGCTTATTATTTGGAACGTCATATCGAGGTCGATGGAGATTTACACGGTCATCTCGCCGAGCAAATGGTCGAGCTACTTTGCGGTGATCATGAAGAAAAATGGAATCAAGCAGCGTTGTCTTCGAAAGCGGCGTTGCAGGCTAGAATTGAGCTTTGGACAACCGTTATGACTGAGTTTGAAGCGAAGCATTCAGCGTTAGAAACTGCGCTATAAGTTCGCGATTGTTACTGAGGCGGGGAACTTTATTCTGCCCGCCTAATTTCCCTTTTTCTTTAAGCCACTGATGAAAAAGTCCCGGTTCTGCCGCGGTAATGCGAGGAGGTTCTAGGACAAGATCGTATTTCCGTTTTGCCTGGTAATCTGAATTTTGAGCCTGTAGGTTTCTGTCCAATTCCATTTTAAACGCCTCCAAATCTTCTGGCGGTTGCTCAAATTCTATGATCCATTGATGCGCACCGGTGGTCTTATCGTTCATGTAACACGGCGCAGCATGGAAATCAATCACTCGACATTCTAGAACTTCACAGGTCGCCTGCAGTGCATATTCAGCATCCGTAACAATGACCTCTTCGCCAAATGCATTAATAAAGTGAGCAGTGCGTCCACTGACCTTGAGGCGAAAAGGCTTTTTAGAGACAAATTTCACGGTGTCTCCTAGGAGGTAACGCCAAAGTCCACCGTTGGTGGTGATGACTATGGCATAATCGGTGTCCAATTCCACATCCTCCAACAGCACGGTTTTACTTTCCGTTCCTTTAAAAGAATCAAGCGGAATGAATTCGTAATAAATGCCATTGTCCAGTAAGAGCAACATCCCGTCTATGGATGGATCGTCCTGTACGGCGAAGAATCCTTCAGAGGCATTGTAGTTTTCCATGAAGGTGACCTGTTTTCCTGGCATCATTTCCCGGAATTGCTGTTCATAAGGAGCGAAATTGACGCCACCGTGTGCGAATAGCTCGAGATTCGGCCACACCTCTAATAAATGCGACTTTCCTGTTCGTTCTAGTACTTTTTTGAAGAGCACTAAAAACCAGCTGCTGACACCCCAAAGTGAGGTGATGTTTTGGGTGATGGCCTCGTCGACAATGGCTTCTAATTTCTCTTCCCAATCGCTTAAAAGGGCCGTTTCATAACTGGGCGCACTGCGTAATTCCGCCCAGAGTGGGATGTTCTGAATTAAAATGGCGCTGAGGTCGCCGCTTTGTCCGTTGCCCTCTTGTTGAATTTGTGTAGATCCGCCTAAGCGGAGGCCTAAGCCTTCAAAAATTTTCGTTTCTGTTACGGCGTTACAATAGAGCGCGAGTTCGAATCGGCCACCCGAAAAGTGGCATTCCTCAATACTTTCCTTCGAGACGGGTAGGTACTTTGATACGCCAGAAGTGGTTCCTGAACTTTTCGCAAACCATTCAATTTTGCCGGGCCACAATACGTCGGTTTTTCCTTCACGCATCTGTTCGATGTGCGGCTTGAGCAACTCATAGTTGGAGAGCGGGACCAATTTTGAAAAGACCTCGCGGTCGCTAATGTGTTCAAAGTGATGCAACTGTCCGTAGGTCGTGTTTTGCGCTTTACTGACCAAGCCGCGTAATAATTCAGCTTGCGTCTCAACAGGCGCCTCGCTAAAAGCAAAGATTTCCTCCACACGCTTGCGCATGTTTTGACGAATGACTTTATTGACCCAAGTATAAATCATAGCAAGGCTTGTGTTTCAGTTGCGCTGTGTACCTTCACAAGAATTAAAATTAAACTAAAAATGCAGTACCACGGCGCGCTTCATAAAATGTCTACTCAATACGGGTCTACCGTTCGTTACACCCTTAAAGTAGGCGGTGATTTACTGCTGATGAATGCATTGATTGGGCGTGAATTTTCGGCTACATTCTTAGGCGAGCACATTTGTTTTTGTGGCCAATTAGT
>CATAQZ010000237.1 GCA_949487015.1 Flavobacteriales bacterium UBA4585 | reverse complement strand
TTCACAAATCTGTTTATAGCCTAAAAAGTAGCCTTCTTTATTTTCCTGGTCTACGTCTTTAGTCAGGTAAATCTTAGGGTATTCTGCAACTACAACGCGCTGTAAGGCGCGCTCATCGATATGAGGAATTCGTTCGTCTTGTTCCATAGGAAGGACTAAAAGTTCTATAGCTCGTTTCAGTTTTTCTTCTGGACTATTAAGTAGCATGAATTCTTGGGCCATTTTCACTTCAAGCCATCCCCAGTACCAATTAATGAGATAGGTCAATAATTGATGTTTGTTTTGAAAGTAGCGGTACACTCCAGATTCAGTACTGATAATTTCTCGAGCAACTTTCTTAAAGGTCAAATGCTCGTAACCGAGCTCGTCCATCAACGCAATGCTTTTTGATAGTATGCGTTTACCTAGCTCCGTTTCATCGGGGTTTTTACTGTATAGCTTCGCGCTAATGGTAATGTTGAGTGCATTCATAGTATTGAGGTAACGTATGTAGAAAGCAATTGTTTAGCTCTGCAAAAATAATAGTAATACTATCGTTTTGCAAAAAGAAAATTTCACTGACTCCAGAAAGCCTACCTTTGCTGTGCTCTGTTAAGTTAACAGAAGCGTAAAAACAACATATGACCTTTGATTCATTGGGGCTTAAGCCTCAAATTCTATCCGCCTTAAAAGAACAAGGCTATACTCAACCGACACCTATTCAAGCCCAAAGCATACCCGTCCTCTTAGATGGTTTTGACCTGCTCGGTACCGCTCAAACGGGTACAGGTAAAACAGCAGCGTTTACCATCCCTATCATCGAGCATTTACTCGAAGCTCCTACTGAACGCAAGCGAAGTATAAAAGCTTTGGTGGTTACACCAACACGCGAATTGGCCTTACAGGTCGCTGAAAATGCGAAACGTTATTCTTCAGGGACAAGCCTTCGCACTGCCGTTATTTTTGGTGGTGTTGGTGCAAATCCTCAAATAGATCAGCTCAAACGCGGCGTTGATATTTTAGTTGCTACACCTGGTAGATTGCTAGATTTACAGGGGCAAGGATTTGTTGATCTACGTAACCTTACACATTTTGTCTTAGATGAAGCCGATCAAATGCTGGACATGGGCTTTATTCACGACATCAAAAAATTACTTCGTCTCCTTCCTTCAAAACGTCAGAGTTTGTTCTTCTCAGCGACCATGCCGAAGACCATAATGGAGCTTAGCGGGCAGATTCTAAAGCCAAATTACAAACAGGTTCGTATCGCCGTTGAAAAGCCAACAGCGGAACGTGTGACACAATGCGTGTATTACGTTAGTAAAAGTGAAAAGCCATCGCTTCTTATCCACCTATTGAAAGAATTAGAAGGAAGTGTTTTAGTCTTTGGTCGAACGAAGCATGGCTGTGACAAAGTTGTTCGTATTCTTGATAAAAAAGGAATTCGTGCAGCTGCTATTCACGGAAATAAGAGCCAGAATGCGCGTCAAAAAGCCTTGAAAGGTTTTAAGGAAGGAACTGTTCGTGTATTAGTTGCCACGGATATTGCTGCACGCGGTATCGATATATCAGGATTGGAACATGTGGTGAACTATGAGCTTCCTAATATCTCTGAAACATATGTTCATCGTATCGGTCGAACGGGTCGTGCAGAAGCGTCCGGTTCTTCTATTTCTTTTTGCTCCGCTGATGAGCGCGGGTATCTTAAGGATATTGAAAAACTCATCAAAGCAAATGTTCCTTTAGTTGAAGAGCATCCATTTACTGAAGGCGCTGCAGAGGAATGGTC
>CATAQZ010000236.1 GCA_949487015.1 Flavobacteriales bacterium UBA4585 | reverse complement strand
TATCGCTACTTACAATTTAAACAGGATAATCTCGACGTAACCGTGGGCAGCTTTTATGAGCAGTTCGGTTCCGGTATGGTTTTTCGTTCTTATGAAGAGCGAGGATTAGGCTATGATAACGCAATGGATGGGGTTCGCGTGAAAGCGAATCTTGCGAAAGGTGTTTACCTCAAAGGAGTGCTGGGAAGGCAACGTTTCTACTTTGAAAAAAGCCCAGGTCTCTTGAGAGGTGTAGATGCTGAAATCAATTTAAGCGAACGTTGGCATGCACTCGACTCGCTGGGTCTTCGTTGGACGATCGGCGCGAGCTACATGAGTAAATACCAACGTGCTAACGATCCATTTTTAGTGCTACCCGAAAATGTTGCTGCAGGAGGTGTTCGTTCCCAATTAATGAAAGGTCCGTGGGTTTTAAATACAGAATTCGCCTACAAAGCAAACGACCCTAGTGCCGATAATGGATACATCTACAAAGATGGAAACGGTTTTATCGCCAATCTTAGTTACAGTAAAAATGGACTTGGAGTCATTGCAGGCGTGAAGCGTATAGATAACATGAGCTTTAGAAGTGACCGCAATGGAAGTACCATAGACATGTTGGTGAACTATCTAAGCCCAACAACCGAGGTTCATACCTATGCTTTGCCGGCATTGTACCAGTATGCGACACAAATTAATGGCGAAGAAGGCATCCAATTGGAAGCCAATTATAGATTTAAACGTAAATCTAAACTCGGCGGGAAATATGGGACACTTGTCAGTATTAATTACAGTGCTGTACAAAGTATTGATAAGGACTACGTGGCAGCCTCAAATGACACCCTTCGTACATTACAAGGCTACTACAGTGATCCACTAGAGCGTGGAACCATTCCCTATTTTCACGACCTCAACTTTAAAATCAGTAAGAAAGTCAATAGATCTTTCAAGTACAACCTCACCTATTTAAACTTGCACTACAACCGCAGTGTGCTTGAAGATGGATTGGGCGACGAACCCATGCTATCAAACCCCGAAAACATCAAGACCATGGATGCGGATGTGATCGTTTTAGAAACCTTATATAGGGTGAAATCGAAACACTACCTGCGCAATGAATTTCAGTTGCTCTCCACACAAGACGATCGAGGCAGTATGGCGATGGCGCTAGTGGAATACAGTATCGCACCGCACTGGTTCTTTAGTGTACAGGACATTTACAACTACGGTAATCCCGACCCCGATCAACAGCTCCATTATCCGCTAGCGAGCGTGGTCTACACACAAGGCACTAGTAGATTCCAACTTTCCTACGGACGCCAACAGCGTGGTATTTTCTGTGTAGGCGGTGTATGTCGCGTTGTTCCTCCCTCGAATGGTGTGAGTTTCTCCCTAACTACAAGTTTCTAAACCATGAAGCAATTCCTACTTTCAATTGGCATTTTCACTTTGCTCTTCATGACGCCTTCGTGCGATGTTATTGACCAACCGTTCAAAGGGAACGTTCAGGATACGACCAGTACGCAGCAGCAACGCAATGTACTCATTGAAGATTTTACAGGCCATCGCTGTAAAAATTGTCCCAAAGCCTCGAAAGCTATTGAAGCGTTAGTAGATGCCTACGGCTCAAGAATCATTGGCCTTGCAATTCACGCGGGACCCGGAAACTTCACCAATACGAACGCAGATTACCCTACTGATTTCACTACACCCGAAGGAAAAGCCATCCAGAATTTTTTTGGAACCAATTTTCTCCCTGTAGGTATGGTGAATCGTGAGAATTGGACCGCATCCGGGAATGGACACTGGTCCCCGTACACTAACTGGCCCACATTAAGTTCAGAAGCAATAGACTCAACACTGCGAATCGCGCTCGAAGCTTCAGCAATTGTTGTAAATGACACTGTCTTAGAGGTTTCAACCGAAGGATTTCCTCAGACACCACTACTTCATGACCTGTCTATAGTCGTATTAATTAAAGAAAGTAATATCGTTAGCCCGCAGCTCATGCCAGATGATACTAGAGATTCTGATTATGTACATATGAATGTTTTACGCGATTA
>CATAQZ010000235.1 GCA_949487015.1 Flavobacteriales bacterium UBA4585 | reverse complement strand
GCCATTAAACTGAGGTTCCAAGCGGCCACACTGATGCCCAAGACAGCAGCATAATCTTCATTAAAACTCGACATCTTCAGCCCTTTGTAGCCGATAAAAATATAGCCTAAGACTGCGAGCAGGAGCAACCCTGAGGACCAAAGCGCAATTGGTCCCATAGTAAGATCCCACATAGACCAGATATTGAACGGAACATAGGCAATCTCTCCGTACAGCACGCACTCCTGATCTAAATCTACGCTGTCGCTCCAGAAAGTAATGAGTATGACACCTAGTGCAAACAAGGTTGTAAACGTCATGCCTATACTTGCATCGCCCTGAACCTTTAAATTCTTGCGCAAAACCTCTATCATCACTGTGGCCAAAACGCCCACAGCGGCTGCACCTAAGAACATCCATAAAGATGCGCGGCTCTGGCTTAACCAATACGCCACTGCAATGCCCGGAAGTACTGCGTGAGAGATGGCATCACCTACCATGGTCATCTTACGCAACACTAAAAATGCACCGAGCAGGGCACAGGATACTGCGGTAAAAACTGCGGTTAATGCTATGGCGAGGGTTGGAATCATTAACGTAAATACTGTGCTAGCGGAAGTCTATAACTCACCCCTGCTCCTAAGAAAAGACCGCTCGTATTGAGCCGGGTGTTGACATATGGGCTGAGGTCAAATCCTGCATAAACATCCAATTGAAGATCATTAGACAGCAACTTTGTAAACCCACCATCAAAATAGGGAGTGCCAAACAACTGCCTACCTTGGACCTGCCAGTTGCTAAAATATTCTGCGTATACCCCAAAATCTTTTCCTAAATCATAGCCAAGCGCTAGAGAGAACATCCCTCCATCTACAAAACCGTTTGTTCCGTTCATACCGCCAGAAATCCCAATATTACTTGCGATTCCGAGACGAGGTGTCAATCCTTTTTCGAACATGAGACGCTGTTCGTGGAACAGCATATTTCCTTGTACCGGCGCACGGTAATCGCCACCAGCGATCCAGGGCAACGTGAGGTGACTTAACCAAGTAGTCTGTGGCAGAAGGTTTGTTTCTTCTATTAGATTGTACTTAAAACCAATAGTCACTGGATTTACACCTGTGGTACGGGAAGGTTCATTCAAGATATCAACGATATCAAGGCGTTTTGTATTTGCATTGATCACCGCGCGCACCTCAAATTTTTGATTTATTCCGAAACGTAATACCTCCTCTATTTGATGGGCGTCTGTTATACTCGTGTTGGATATTCTTTCCTCTACATGCGAATACTGGTACCCGCCTTCGTACTGAAACCAACCCACGGGAGTGATTTGTGCGCAATCGGTAATATCAGGACGATCAGTCGCAATGGCTGGCATCATCCAAATGTCAATCAATTCAATAACATCGGCTGAGTCAATATCCTTCATCTCCGGACGCTCCTGCGCCATGCCCCAAAACGATGCGGCCATTAAAAATGCAATACTAATCTTCTTCATAAGGAATAGGACTTTGGTGGGGGTCCAATTCTGGGTTCCCCAGTTCTTTAACTATTAATGCTTCTATTTCAGGGGTAATGATGTGCTCCATGGTTTCAGCCTGTGGATGGATGTGATCTGCGGCCATGCCGAGACGCTCAGTGAGGTAAAGCTCCCACAAACGGTGCAGTCGGACCACGCGACGCCCCTCAGTACGGCCCTTATCCGTCAATGCAAAACCGTCGGGTCGTTCTACCAGTAAGTATTCCTTTTTAAGTGACCGTAGCGTTTTACGCAATCCGTCAAGGTGTTGGCGTCGCATTGCAACAATCGATTCTGAAGTCATCGCAACGGTTTCGCCTTCTCTTTCTTCAGCTCCATAGAGGAGTTTCAAGAGGTTTTCACGTTGGGTCTTTAATTGGTTTCCTTTTGCTCTTTTTCTGCGAGCGATCCATCCTTTTTCAGGTGCAAAAAGCAGCGAAATAAACG
>CATAQZ010000234.1 GCA_949487015.1 Flavobacteriales bacterium UBA4585 | reverse complement strand
GTCCGAATTCTTCGTCATTTTCATGGATTCGTTTGAATTCTTCCAAGGAGCAGAACCTGTGCCATTGACATACGGGTGACCATCGGGGTGTTCCGCAGGCTTCCAAGTCCATATGTACATGTCTTCACCGGCATCAACAGCCTGCTTCAATAAATCTTGATGACCTACGGCCAAATCCAGCGCCGCCGGATCAAAGATGATCTCTAACGAATCTGCAGGATCTATATTTTCATCTGGAACCGTCGTAATCTGTGCACTTGCCGAAAGGCCCAGAGTCAAGAGTAAAAGGGTATTTATTCTTTTCATAATGAGGGCTTATTTACGAGTAAACGTTAATTGGTAAGAAACGCTCGGCTTATCACAGCGCTCACGAGCGTAAAGGAAACTTACATGCTGGTCGATGCTTCTCGGCATATTCCCCAAAGGCAAAACCACCACGGTGGAATCCTGCGTCAAGTGAAGCTCAGATGGATATTCTGGCGTATTGTAACGCCACGTTCCACCATTGCCAAACACATCAAAACCCGGCCCCTGTTGGTTCACAGAATACGTGCTGTCGCTGTTAAAAGCAACTACCCATTTATTCTGAGCATCTAGGTATAGATCACTGACATCCCGCGTTTCTGGTACCGGAAGTGTGACGTCGGTCTGCTCAACCATGGTAAGCTCCCAAGTTCCTAGAATACCCGCACCTGCCTCATAGCTTGGGCCGATTGGACCCACTTCAGGCTTACATGCACCGAGGGCTAAAAATGCAGCCACTACAATTGTACTAATTCTTGCTTTCATATGCTTCTCTGCTTAGTTGCAGCCTCCTTCTTCGTTATATACAAATCCTTGTGCTGTCCCCTCAAAATTAGGGAATTGCAGCACCATACCTGGACAATCCCAATCCGCACCGCGAATGGTTTGGATTTCACCCAATACGCCTTGACGCTTGAGTTGGAATAATCGGTCACCTTCAAAGGCCAATTCCAAACGACGCTCCTTCATCACCTCCGCCAATGAAAGACTGGTCAAATCTGTCAAGCCTGCGCGCTGACGCAAAGCATTAATTTTCGCTAATCCCGTTCCATCACTATCGCCATTTAGACGCACATTACATTCGGCATAAATGAGGTACAGATCGGACAAATGCAATAGGGGCACATCGAGGAAACTCCCGTCGAATTTACTCACCACATAAAACTCATCTGGGGTACCCGCATTGCGCGCCTCGTACCACAATTGGCCGCGGAGGTCATTCGTATCCGCCGTAGCTTCAACATACAATGCCTGACTTGCTTTCAATGCCGGGTTCGCGTTAGGATCATCGGAACGGTAGTTCCAAGTAAAGCCCAATCCACGCTCATCTACGATAGTATCCGTCGCAGAACTCTCGTTTGTACTCACCAATGTAAAGATGAATTCTGCAGGAAGATTGCCATTTGCATGATCCGCAAAACGATTGGTCAAAACGGGATCTAGTGTATACGTTCCCGAGTTCATTACCTCAGCCGCCTTCGCTTTTGCATTCGCGAAATCGCCCATTTCTAAATAGACCTTAGCCAAAAGTGCTTTCGCCGCCATTTGATTTGCGAAAATGCCGTTTGATGCCGGCAAATCTGCCTCCGCATCCAAAAGATCTTGCTCGATCTGTGCATAGACATCTGCAACCGTCGCTCGCATCTGCGGGGTCTGATCCGCGCTCACCTTTAATGGGATTCCTAAATGACTGTTGTCTGAAGTGTAGCCGTAGGGAAGCGCCCATATACGAACCACGTGGTAGTGACTCAATGCACGAATAAACTTTGCTTCCGCTGTAATACGGGCGACTGCATCCGCCGTTGCGCCCTCAAGGTCTGCTACTTCCTCAATCAACGTATTTGCACGGTAGATTGCGATGTAAGCATCGCGGTATTCCCCGCCAAACGAACCGTTAAAGAACGACGAAGTCCAACGCCAAATCTGGGCATACTCACCATTCAGACCTAAAGGATCCGCGATGTGATCAGACATGACCTCTGGAATGTTTTGAAAACGGCCATTAAAAGCGTTTGCTGCTACATCATATACACTCACTAGAAGCTCTTCAGCATCTTGTATGTTAAGGATTGCAGAATCTGCAGGAATCTGGCTGTCGCTATTCGCTTGAAAATCCAAAATTCGCTCGCAAGAAGAACTTCCGACTGCGATGGCGATTAGCGCTATAAATACTCTCAAATTTTTCATGATTCGCGCGGATTAAAAGTTAATGTTTACACCTAAGTTCACCGTC
>CATAQZ010000233.1 GCA_949487015.1 Flavobacteriales bacterium UBA4585 | reverse complement strand
TTGGGACAGCATCCTGCAATCGCACCGCTGCCCATCAAAGAGCCGGGTCATTTTAGTACGGATCTTCGTACCCCCGTTTTTTCCTCACGCTACAACCGACTCCTGCAATGGGATGAAGCAGCGTATTTTAAAAAACCACCCTTCGAAGAACGTCATATTGGGTTTGTGGAAAGCGAATTGAATTATCAAAAATTGGTAGATCAAGCCCTTATGTCAAACCCCGATTCAAAGTATGTTTTAGATGCCAGCACAGCCTATCTATACAGCGCTAACGCCCCGGCTCAACTTCGTCATTATGCTGCGGATGCGAAAATTGTACTGCTTTTACGCAACCCTATCGAACGCGCCTACAGCCATTATACGATGGCCTTAAAATATGGGATGGAGCAGGAGGGACCGCTGCAGGCATTCAAACGTGAGGCAGCATTGCACCCGGCGCATTGGGGACAGGACGAATGTTATTTAGAATTGGGCCACTACGCAAAACAGTTGCACCGCTGGTTGGAATGTTTCCCACTGGACCAATTGCACATTATCTGGTACGACGACTTTACCGCACATCCGCAAAAGGCGATGGACGGGCTCATGAAATACCTCGACTTACCTACTTTTGTACTCCAGCAAACGGACCAATTAAATGTGGGCGCCGTTCCTAAATACGCCACCCTGAACAAATGGGCCATGCGAACTTTAGGTCCACTGCGCGAAAAACTACCAAAGTCGCTCGTGCATTGGCTCAAGAAGAAAACACAGGTAGCCGCCCCGGAATTGGACCCCGAAACACGAAGCTTTTTAGCAGAAGCTTTTACTGAACAAATAGAACAATTAGCTGCCTTAACGGGCAAAGATTTAAATCATTGGAAATAAAAAGTTATGGAATACAGTAGTGCAAATTTGATTGCGTTTTTCTACAAAAACCGAAAGCCACTTTTAGGAATCCCGTTCCTGGCCATGGTTGTGGCAGTGGCCTTTAGTGGACCAAAGTTCATTAAACCCTTGTTTGAATCTCAGGTAATCCTGTTCCCTTCAACCACTAATTCCGTATCAAAAGCGCTCCTTCCTCAATCGAACGGGTATGGCGATGAGGATATCTTTGAATATGGTGATGAGCAGCAGGCGGAGCAACTCCTACAAATCCTGAATTCAGGGGAGATTAGAGACTCTGTAATTCAGAAGTTCGACCTCATGGCCCATTATGAGATCGATGAAGACACGAAATACCGCAGAACAAAGCTATTCAAGGAATACGCTAGTAAAATTGAATTTGCTCGTACCCAGTTCATGTCGGTTGAAATCAACGTCATGGACACCGATCCTCAGATGGCAGCGGACATTGCCAACTACATTTCATTTTTAGTCGATAAAACGAAACGCAGAGTTTCGAGAAGTCGCGCAGAAATGGGCCTTAATATTGTTAAAAATGAATACCACAGTTTGCAAGGTGAAATCCAGAAGATGGAAGATAAAATCACCGAACTTCGTTATAAAGGGGTGCATGATTATGAGAGCCAAAGTGCCGTTTTCAATGAGCAATACGCCATAGCATTGGCTGCCGGTGCACCGTCAGGACGTGTTAAAGCGCTCGAGCGTCGTCTCGATACGCTCGCGAAATACGGTGGTAAGTATGTGGCGATCCGCGATGAACTCCAGCTTTTGAAGGAAGAGGAAGTAAAATTGAAAACGAAATTTGATCAGGCAAAGGTGGATGTCAACCAAAACCTTCCGGCAACCTTTAAAGTAGATGCGGCTTTCCCAGCGGAACGCAAATCGTATCCTAAGCGCAGTATTCTCATTCTTGCTGTAGGATTCGCGACCTTTATTATGGTTGCTTTTCTTCTGCTCGTTCGTGGGACATTGCAGGAATTAAAGAAGCAGGCCTAGTATTGTGCTAGATTCACTGCAGACCACTAAAAGGGCCAATTACTGGCTCATCGGAATCACCCTACCGCTTGTAGCGTTGGGCGTGGCGTTCGAGCAGTGGTATGCCTTCCTCATTCCACCCGCCTTATTCGTCTTGTGGCTCACCTTGTACAGATTAGATTGGGCCATGTGGTTCGTAGTTCTTGCAACGCCCTTATCCGTAACGCTCGAAGACCTCACGGGCGGCTCCGGCTTATCTGTACCCACAGAACCCATGCTGGTCCTGATCACTTTCATCACTCTTGTAAAGATGTTCTTTTTTGAAGAGTACGATAAACGGATCCTCCGACATCCGATCAGTATGGCGATTTACCTTTATTTGGCTTGGATGGGGTTGACCTCAATTACTTCTGAATTGCCCTTAGTCTCGCTCAAACAATGGGTCTCAAGAATCTGGTTCGTCATTCCCTATTACTTCGTTTTAGCGCATTTGTTCCTTAAGAACGACCGCAATAAAGAAATCTTCCTTTGGCTGTTTCTAGTTCCATTGATCATAGCGACGATCTACACGCTCTACGTACACAGTCAGTACGGTTTTACTAAAAAGACTTCTACTTGGGTCATGTTCCCGGTATTTAAGGAGCATACATCTTACGGCGCTGTATTGGCAATGTTCTATCCAGCCGCACTCTATCTGGCTTTTCGTAAAAGTTCTTGGGGGATCAATGCCGTCGCAATACTCCTGCTGGTTATTTTAACGGTAGCCACAGTCTTGAGCTATACACGTGCCGCTTGGTTATCCTTAGTTGGAGCCGGTTTGGTCTATATGGTGTACGTTTTGAAATTATCCCGTACCCAAGTGTGGTCGCTGACTTTCCTAGCACTTTTAATCGCAGGGCTGAACTACTCCTACATCGCATCGAAATTTGAGCGCAACAGAACCGATTCCTCAGATAACCTAAATGAGCACGTGGCCTCTGTAACTAACGTAAGTACGGATGCTTCCAACCTCGAGCGCATTAACCGTTGGAATTCGGCCATACGAATGTTTAAGGACCGTCCCATGCTCGGCCACGGTCCAGGAACCTATATGTTCTTATACGCCCCGTATCAAAAGCCTTCTGAAAAGACCATTATTTCAACCAATGCAGGCAACCGCGGTAACGCGCACAGCGAATACTTAGGTCCAATGGCAGAGAGTGGTATTTTTGGTCT
>CATAQZ010000232.1 GCA_949487015.1 Flavobacteriales bacterium UBA4585 | reverse complement strand
ATACACCCCTGCGTTGTGGGCAGGAATCCAGCGCAGCAGATTTACTCTTTTGTTTGATCTGTTTGCGACCTTTTCTTACAAGCTGTTGAATCGTTGGCATACGTACCTTTTGATTTCTAGTTTATTCCAATAATCAGTTACCCCATTTTTTGGGGACTGCAAATGTAGGGTAAATATTTCCACATCCAAACCGGGTGTGAATAAAATAATTGGCTCATTCTGAATTATTTGTGATTATTGACCAATAAAGGGCTGCAGCTCGGTTTAAAATGGTCGGGTTTTAAAGGTTGTAAAGGCGTTAATAAGGTGTAACTTTGTGCATCTTGTCGAACGGTAAAGCTTCCCCTAATTGGCACATTTTCTCAAAGAACTAAATGACGCACAGCGAGTTGCTGTAGAAAAAATTGACGGCCCAGTCATGGTGATTGCCGGAGCAGGTTCGGGTAAAACTAGAGTGCTTACTTACAGAATAGCGTATTTACTAGACAAAGGAGTTGATGCCTTCAACATTCTTTCCTTGACATTTACAAATAAGGCGGCTCGAGAGATGAAAGAGCGCATTGGCAAGATTGTAGGTGACGGAGAATCGAAGAATTTATGGATGGGCACATTCCACAGTGTTTTTGCGAAAATCCTAAGAATTGAAGCTGAACGACTAGGCTACCCAACAAATTTTACGATTTACGATGCCGACGATAGTAAAAAATTGATCAGCACAATAATTAAGGAAAAACAACTCGATAAAGACATTTATAAAGCGAAGAGTGTTTCTTCGAGAATCTCCTCCCTCAAGAATAACCTATTAACCCCCAAGGCTTACTTTCAAAACGGTGAGTTACAAGCTCAAGATAGCGCAGCAAAGATGCCAATGTTCGGTGAGATTTATCAAGCCTACACGGAAAGATGTTTTAGAGCAGGGGCTATGGACTTTGATGATCTTCTGCTAAAAACCAACGAATTGCTCTATAAATTTCCAGAGGTTTTAGCAAAGTATCAAAACAGGTTCAAATACATTTTAGTAGATGAGTACCAGGATACGAATCACAGCCAATATTTAATAGTTAAAGCATTGGCAGCGAAATATGAGAACATTTGTATCGTTGGTGATGACGCACAATCTATATATGCATTCCGTGGCGCCAACATTCGGAACATCTTAAACTTTCAAAAGGATTATCCTAACACGCAGTTGTTCAAACTAGAGCAAAACTATCGCTCAACCAATACCATCGTTCAAGCGGCAAACAGTATTATCGCCAAGAACAAAGAACAAATCGAAAAAAATGTCTGGACGCGAAATGGCAGCGGTGATAAAATTGTAGTTCACAAAAGTATTTCAGACTCCGATGAAGGTAATTATGTAGCAACCAACATCTGGCAAACGTCCATGAATGATGGCGCGAAGCACGATGATTTCTGCATTTTATATAGGACAAATGCGCAGAGCAGGAGTTTTGAAGATGCCCTAAGAAAAAAGAATATACCCTACAAAATTTACGGCGGCTTGAGTTTTTACCAGCGCAAAGAAATAAAGGATGTACTCTCCTATTTGCGACTTGTAATTAATCCAAAAGACGAAGAAGCTTTTCGGCGTGTCATCAATTATCCTACGCGCGGAATTGGCGCTACCACTTTAGCGAAGCTTGCCGTCGCCGCCGAACAGCATCAATGGTCACTTTGGGAAACTTGTGAGAAGCTCGGTACTATCAGTAGTGGGATTGGAACAGCTGCGGTAAGGAAAATTGTGGATTTCACAACACTAATCAACAGCTTTGTGATTTTTGCAAAAGCCAACGATGCCTTTGATACAGTCGCACACGTAGCGAAGAGTGTGGGTTTGATTAAAGTCCTAGGCGAAGACAAGACACCCGAGGGAGTTACGCGTTATGAAAACGTCCAGGAATTACTCAACGGAATTAAAGATTTCAGCGAACAGCAAAAGGAATTGGCTGAAGGTGACCCCTCACTTTCGAACTTTTTATCTGATGTCGCGCTACTCACAGATCGTGATAATGAGGTGGACGATGGACAGCCGAAGGTGAGTATGATGACGATACACTTAGCCAAAGGGCTAGAGTTCCCCTTCGTTTACATGGTAGGATTGGAAGAAAACTTATTCCCAAGCATGATGAGTATGGGAAGTAGAAGTGAATTAGAAGAGGAACGCCGTTTATTCTATGTAGCTTTGACCAGAGCAGAAAAACGTGCACACATCACATATGCACATACAAGATACCGTTGGGGAAAATTGATCGATTGCGAACCGTCGCGATTCATAGATGAAATTGACGAGCAATATTTAGACGTCCATATTCCGGAATTTGCGCCAACCAGCTTTAGCTCACCTGCGCTAGACAGCGCCTTTGGAGGTAGTTTTGGAGGCAATCAAAAAGGACAAACGGTTTATAAGGGCAGCAATAAAAATTGGGGCTCTAAGAAACCGGAAGGAAAATCTGGCAGGAGCGCCTTGGGACCTGGAAGCGGAGTGGTACCAGCCCAACCTACTTTACGGGGAAAGCCGCTTAAGAAGGTAAATACCTCAGGAGGCAGTTTTGAGGCAAGTGGAGATAATCTAAGGCCGGAGGAGCTTCAGGTCGGAATGCGCGTGGTACACGGAAGGTTTGGGCTCGGCACAGTTAAGGATCTAGAAGGTGCTGGCGCTGACGCAAAAGCCATCATTACGTTTGATAATGCGGGTGAAAAAAGATTGTTGCTAAAATTTGCAAAGGTCCGGGCGGTATAACAAAAGAATTTACTTATTTGAAAGCATGGAATACAATACAGATCGTACAACTTTAAAAATTCCTGAATACGGGCGCAACGTGCAACGTATGGTGGACTATTGCTTAACAATAGAAGATAGAGAACACCGTAATAAAGTAGCACAGAGCATTATTGATGTTATTGGTAACCTCAATCCTGCGATTAGAGATGCACCTGATTACACTCATAAATTATGGGATCACCTGTTTATAATGTCAGATTTCCAATTGGATGTGGAAAGCCCTTATGACATCCCAACAGCTGAAAATTTCGTAGGTCTTCCTGATGAAGTTCCGTACCCTCAGAAATCGCGTAAATTTCGTCATTATGGTGGTGTCGTGAAGACTATGGTGAAGCACGCCATTGAGATGGAGGAGGGTGAAGAGAAAGAGGCCTTGATCTATGGAATCGCCTATGCGATGAAACGCAATTACCTGAAATTCAACAAAGACACTGTCGCGGATACCACAATTTTAGCAGATCTAAGTGAACTATCCGAAGGCCAATTAAAAACTGAAGGTATTGATTTGCCACATGCGAAATCATTCAATATCTCTCCCGCCGAACGTAAAACAACCATAGTTCGCAAAAAGGGAAACAACAATAACAAGAAGAAGAAAAGAAGATTCTAAAACTACATGGGGACATTTAAAATTACGGGTGGTAAAAAATTACAAGGTGCCATAACTCCGCAAGGAGCTAAAAACGAAACGTTACAAATTCTTTGTGCTGTACTGTTAACTCCAGAAGAAGTGAGAATCAGCAACATCCCCGATATTGTAGATGTAAATAAACTTATTGATCTCTTAGGAGATTTGGGAGTGTATGTCAAAAAGAACGGACCAGGTGACTTTACATTCAAAGCAGAAAATGTCAATCTAGACTACTTAACCTCAGAGACTTTTAAGCAAAAAGGCGCGAGTCTACGTGGCTCCATAATGATTGTAGGACCGCTTTTAGCACGCTTCGGCAAAGCCTTTATACCAAAGCCCGGGGGCGATAAAATTGGCCGCAGAAGACTTGACACGCACTTTTTGGGCTTCGAAAAATTAGGAGCTAAATTTCAGTACGACGCTAAAGACACGTTCTACAGTGTAGATGCATCTCAACTTAAAGGAACCTACATGCTCCTTGATGAGGCATCGGTCACCGGAACGGCTAACGTTGTGATGGCCGCAGTGATGGCAAAAGGCAAGACCACCATTTACAATGCAGCCTGTGAGCCGTATTTGCAGCAACTCTGTAAAATGCTAGTTCGTATGGGTGCTAAAATCGATGGTATTGGCTCGAATATGCTTCATATTGAAGGAGTTTCAGAGTTGGGCGGCACTACCCATCGAATTTTACCAGACATGATTGAAATTGGATCGTGGATTGGAATGGCGGCAATGACGGGATCTGAGATAACGATAAAAGATGTGAGTTATCCAGACCTAGGAATTATCCCCACGGTTTTTAGACGATTAGGAATTCATACAGAATTGCGTGGAGATGATTTATTCATTCCTTCGCATGATCATTACGAAATAGAGAGCTTTATTGATGGCTCTATCATGACCATTGCCGATGCGCCTTGGCCAGGGTTTACCCCTGACCTTTTGAGTATTATTTTAGTCACTGCTACCCAAGCGAGAGGCTCTGTTTTGATTCATCAAAAAATGTTCGAAAGCCGATTGTTCTTTACCGATAAACTTATCGATATGGGAGCACAAATCATCCTGTGTGATCCGCATAGAGCGACTGTGATAGGTCTAGATAAACAATCTCCGCTGCGCGCAACAACCATGACTTCACCTGACATTCGAGCTGGAGTTAGTCTTCTTATCGCTGCCTTGAGCGCAGAGGGTACATCTACCATTCATAATATTAATCAAATCGATCGCGGATACCAGAACATTGACGGCCGCCTGCAGGCCTTAGGTGCCGATATTGTTCGATTGTAAATGTTTCTTCCTATGAAAACAATAAAATTATTATTCTCCGGGGCTATTCTCGTAGCATTAGGACTAATTACAACAGCTTCTCAAGCTAACTATGAAGTAGCGCGCCCCATGGAATTAGCCGCCAATCAAATGGCAGCAGTGGGTATCGGAGATAAAGCCCCTGACATAGCTATGCGTGATCCAGAAGGGAATATCCGTAAACTAAGTGATCTCAAGGGTCAAGTTGTATTGATAGACTTTTGGGCGTCTTGGTGTCGACCCTGCCGAATGGAAAACCCAAATGTGGTCCGTACATTCAATGCTTACAAAGATGTGGCGTTCAAAAACGGTGATGGATTTACTGTGTTCTCAGTAAGTCTTGACCAGAACAAAGCTGCATGGATCAATGGTATTAAAAAAGATGGTCTCGTCTGGAAAAATCACGTTAGTGACCTTCAAGGCTGGAGAAATGCAGCAGCTGGTCTTTATGGTGTAAATAGCATTCCCGCCACCTATTTGATTGACGGTGACGGTATTGTAATTAAAAGAAATTTACGCGGCCAAGCGTTAGAAAACACGTTGGCTAAGCTCAAAAAATAATGGACTAAAAGTCATTAAGGCGCGGCGTATCGCCGCGCCTTTTTTATGCCCAAAATTTGGCCGTCGTACTCTTTCGCTGACAACGTGTCAGCGAAATGTAACTTGGCTAACATTTTGCTTAATTAACAAGCAAGAGTAAAAAACTACCCCAAAAATGTCTGAAAAGGAAGCACATAAAGAAGAGGAACTGAATCAAGAAAGCGTCAATCACACCAATGAAGATGCACAGCAGATTGATGAAGAAGCTACTGATAACCAATCAGTTGAAGTTGATCCTATCGAAAAACTTCAAGACGAAGTTCAAGATTTAAAAGATCAAAATCTACGTCTATATGCTGAATTCGAAAATTTCAGAAAGCGTACGGCGAAAGAGCGCCTTCAGATGATGGACAGTGCCAACAAAGACACT
>CATAQZ010000231.1 GCA_949487015.1 Flavobacteriales bacterium UBA4585 | reverse complement strand
TGCGCCAAAACTTTAGCGCAAAGGTAACTAATCTATACGCTCCACGCGGGCGACAAGCGGTATGGTGTATTGCTTTTTCGTGCCCAGTTCCGTCACTAATGCCCGAGTCCGTCGTTTTTCATCGTACCGGAAGTGTCGCCCTTTGAAGGTAAACTGCGCTCCCGCTCCGAGACTCTGAAGTAAAAGGTCTGTGGATTCGTCTAAAATTAATAAGGTTTGTTGGAGGTGTGGATCAGCGCCCACAGCAGCCTTTGGACTTTTTGCATGCTTTAAAAGTGCACGACTATAGTTTTCAGGCCAAGCTTGGTGCTGTGCCAATTCTATCAGCATTTCACGAAAAATAGCTTTCCATTCCTTACCGTGTGGTGCGGCGCGACGACCGTATTTTTCCCAAGCAATCAAATGCGCGATTTCATGAGTCAGTGTCGTTAAAAATTGAAAGGGTCCCAAGTCGGCATTCATAGTAATGCGAGCGATTTGCCCGAGTCGTGGCGGACGGAAGTCTCCCAATTTAGACTTTCGCGGTCTCGAGATAGCGATTTGATAATTTAAACCTTCAAGCCACTTTGAAAACAGGGGCTCGTAATCACCCGTGGGCAGGAAGGGAAGGAGATCATCGAATTGGGCCATTAACCCTTTGCACTTTGAGATTCAATCTGTTGAGAGAATGATGGGCAGTCGCAATCTCTTGCGCTCCCGCAGCTGCTTAAAAGTAGGCCGACGAAGACCAAACAAATCGCGATAAATTGCTTCATAGGAATGAGTTTCTCCTTCAAAGAAACTGTAAATTAGCCATATGATCACGAACTTTTTTGAAGGAATTGGTGCTTATGCGCTTTTAATGACGAAAGTCTTTAGACGACCGGACCGCTGGAAGCTTTTTTACCGTGCATTGGTAAAGGAAATTCAGTTGCTTGGTCTAGACTCTATTGGTATTGTAGTTATTCTTTCAGTTTTCATGGGCGGTGTAGTCACTATACAGACGGCCTTTCAGTTGAGTGACGATCCGCTAATACCCACCTACTATATTGCGATGGCTACGCGTGAATCCATAACGCTCGAGTTTAGCCCTACAGTGGTTAGTTTAATTCTCGCCGGAAAAGTAGGCTCAAACGTAGCTTCGAGTCTAGGAACCATGCGCGTAAGCGAGCAGATTGATGCGCTCGAAGTGATGGGTGTTAATAGTGCTAGTTTTTTAATTCTCCCTAAGATTGTTGCCCAATTACTATTCAACCCAATCCTAATCATCATGTCCCTATTCTTGGGTTTATGGGGTGGTGCAATGGCTGGGGATTTGTTAGGCTTAGTTCCATTTGAAGAAAGCGTGATGGGATACAGATTAGAGTTTATCCCCTTCGAAAACGCATTTTACGCACTCATCAAGACCGTAGTTTTTGCCTTTATCATAGGCTCGGTAAGTGCCTACAGCGGTTATACCGTGAAGGGTGGTGCTGTGGAAGTGGGTGTGGCAAGCACGAATGCAGTAGTGCGCTCATGTTTGGCTATTATTTTGGCCAATTATTTACTTACTGATCTCATCCTCACCTCATGATTCAAGCAAAAGGCATTATCAAGAGTTTCGGTGAGAATCACGTTTTAAAGGGTGTCGATGTCGATTTTTACCCTGGAAAAACGAACCTAATCATCGGTCGGTCCGGCTCGGGTAAAACCGTATTCCTAAAAACCATTTTGGGTCTATTTGAGCCTGATGGCGGTAGCATTCATTACGGTGAGGAAGTGTTGGGTGAAATGTCAAAACAACGCCGCAAAACCTTACGCCAAGAGATTGGCATGGTCTTTCAAGGCGGTGCCCTTTTCGACAGTATGTCGGTTGCAGAAAACATACGATTCCCTTTAGAGATGTTCTCTACAATGACAGAGCATGAAAAAGATGCACGCGTGAAATTTGTGATGGATCGTGTACGATTAGAAGGCGCGGATAAATTATTCCCAAGTGAAATAAGTGGAGGTATGCAAAAGCGCGTATCTATTGCACGTGCGATATCCATGAATCCCAACTACCTCTTCTGTGACGAACCTAATTCAGGTTTAGATCCAGAAACAGCCATAGTCATCGATCAACTTATTCAAGAGATAACTCATGAGTACGGAATGACTACCATTGTAAATACCCACGATATGAATTCGGTTTTAGAAATAGGAGATCATGTGGTTTTTATGAAGGAAGGTCACAAGGTATGGGAAGGAACCAATGATCAAGTTTTAGGCAGTACCAATGCCGATGTAGAAGATTATGTTTTCAAGAGCAAGCTTTTTAAACAAGTGCGCACTGCGCTGAGAAAATAAGAACCGTTTTTTAGCTAAAAAGTAAAAGCCCGGATGCATGCGCATCCGGGCTTTTGGGTTTTGTGTGTTAAGCTAGTGAGGTTACTTGATAGAGATACGCTCTACAGTATTTACACCTTCACCTTCAACAGTCAAAATGTACATTCCTTTTGCTTTGTCGCTTAGGTTAATCATTTTACGCTCACCAGCAACGAAGTTTTCGTTAGAACGGTAAACGATTTGACCCAATACATCAACTACTGATACTGTAGCTGCAGCATTTGCGTTTAATTCTACGTTTATTACACCGTTAGATGGATTAGGGAATACAGAAACCTCAGTGGCCGCTAGTTCATCAACACCGATCGAAGAAGTTCCGCTAGCGCGTAGAGAAATCAAATGCGAGTACGACATGTTGATGCTCGTTTGGTCGTTTCTCCAAGCTGAAGTTCCTGTCCATGCTGCGTAACGCGTTTCAGAGAATAGGAAGTTTGAACAGTTTGTTGAAGTACTATCGAAATCTTGAATAAAGTAGCCCTGTGGCGCTGATGTGTTACCTTCTCTGTAGTAATAGAAGTAGAATGGGTTGATATCACCGGTATTGTTCGAATAATCGATTGTATCCGTTGCAGTCAATCCACCTGGTAGGTATTCAATGAAGATACCTAACAATTCGTCACCCATCAATGAGAAACCACCGTTCGGTACTTCAACACCTACAACAGCAACACCACTATCAGCCGTGCTGAGGTTGTAGTCAATAACAGTCGTAGTTGTTGCAGTTACGCCGCCTGCAACTCCACCATCAGAATCACCAGCATAATCCATTGTTTTTGCTGTAGGCTGAACTGTTGGATCAAGTGCAGCGAAAGTAGCCGCATTGTACTGTACACCTGAGAATGGCGCTGAGAAGCCATTGGCACCTTTAAAAATGGTAAAGCGGATTTTATCCGAATTGTTACCATTAAAGATATCGTAACCACCAATCACAAATAGTGAATCTATCGTTACTTGATCACCTTCATCAAATTCATTGTCTCCCCAACCGTAATAGTTAAAGTCATATGTTGCACCTACTGCGTGGTTGTAAGAGTTGCCGGTTGAACCGTCAGAGTATACAATCACTGTAGATGAATCTGGAGTCGTTGTAATGGCACCCAACGTCATATCTGAGCTGTAGTACTGGTACAAGAAATCCGTGTAATCGTAGAGGTCATCTACGGCACCACCTCTTTTGAGCATGATGTCTTCAATTTTTTCTTTAGCAGCGGTTGAAACTGGTAATTCCGCCTGCATCAAACGTGCACTCGCAGCGTCTTGACCCATTGCGTTAAAACCAAAAGCTACTGCAGCAAGGAGTAGAACTTTTTTCATAAT
>CATAQZ010000230.1 GCA_949487015.1 Flavobacteriales bacterium UBA4585 | reverse complement strand
TGAGTTCGCCCCAGTGATGATATACGTTTTTCCTTTTAAGTTTTTTTCGAATAGGGCCTTGTCCGCCCAAATTAAATTTTTGCTTGCCATGTCAACTGTTTTTTAACGCTACAAACATCTGACGACAATTCGGCCTACACGCAACAGAAAAAAGAAAAATTGTAACCAAATAGCCGAAGCGAAAAAAAACCCCCAACTTGAAAGAAGGAGGTCTTTGAAAACATCAATTGGAATTTACTTTGCAGGATCTTTTAATTCGAAATCTTCCATAAATTTCGTGGTATAAACACCTCTACGGAAGTCTTCGTTTTGTAACAATTGTTGGTGGAATGGAATAGTCGTTTTCACACCTTCAATAACGAATTCACCTAAGGCCCGCTCAAGCTTATCAATAGCCTCTTCACGTGTACGTGCTGTCACAATCAATTTAGCAATCATTGAATCGTAAAATGGTGGAATCATATATCCGCTGTAACAATGCGTGTCTAAACGAACACCATGACCCCCTGGCGCATGGAACGAAGCAATCATTCCTGGCGATGGACGGAAGTCGTTGAAGGCGTCTTCAGCATTAATACGAACTTCTATACTGTGCATCTCGGGAAAGTAGTTTTTACCTGAAATTTTTTCTCCGGCAGCCACTTTGATTTGCTCACGAATCAAATCAAACCCTACCACTTGTTCTGTGATCGGGTGTTCCACTTGAATACGTGTATTCATTTCCATGAAGTAGAAGTTCCGGTCTTTATCAACCAAAAACTCAACCGTTCCAGCTCCTTCATAGGCAATGAATTCTGCAGCTTTAACGGCAGCATCCCCCATTTTCTTACGGAGCTTATCAGTCATGAACGGCGAAGGCGTCTCTTCAACCAATTTTTGGTGACGACGCTGTACCGAACAATCGCGCTCAGATAAATGACAGGCTTTACCATAACTATCACCGATCACTTGGATTTCGATGTGTCGTGGCTCTAGAATGAGTTTCTCCATATACATGCCGTCGTTGCCGAAGGCAGCAGCAGATTCTCTTCGCGCACTTTTCCAAGCACCCTCTAGTTCACTTTCTGCAAAAATTGCGCGCATACCCTTACCACCACCGCCTGCGGTAGCCTTCATCATAACTGGGTAGCCTATTTTCTTTGCAGTTTTTCGTGCATGCTCTAGGGAATCAAGAATACCTTCAGAACCTGGTACACACGGTACACCTGCTTCTTTCATGGTCTCCTTAGCCGTCGCTTTATCCCCCATCTTATCGATCTGATCTCCAGTAGCACCAATAAATTTAATACCGTGCTCTGCACAAATCCTTGAGAATTTTGCGTTTTCACTTAAGAATCCATAGCCTGGGTGAATGGCGTCCGCATTCGTAATTTCGGCAGCGGCGATAATGTTCGGAATACTTAAGTAGCTTTCAGATGAAGCAGCAGGTCCTATACAAACTGCTTCGTCGGCAAAGCGAACGTGCAGGGAATCTGCATCCGCTTTTGAATAAACAGCAACCGTTTTGATGCCCATTTCTTTACACGTACGAATGACGCGAAGGGCAATCTCACCACGGTTGGCAATGAGTACTTTCTTAAACATAACCTTGTAGGTTTAAACTGAATTAAGAAGGATCAACCAAGAATAATGGCTGGTCGTATTCTATTGGAGTTTGATCGTCTGCAAGAATCTTAACAATCTTACCACTGATTTCACTTTCGATTTCATTGAAAAGCTTCATGGCTTCGACAATACAAAGCACATCTCCAGGCTTGATTGAATCACCCACTTTTACGAACGCATCTTGATCTGGCGATGGTGTTCGGTAGAATGTTCCGATCATTGGAGAGTTGATCGTGATGTAGTTTGCATTTTCATCAGCTTCCGCTGGTGCCGGCGCCGTTGGTGCCGGTGCTGCTTCTACCGGCGCAGGTGCTGCCACGGCAGGCATTTGTTGCGGTGCAACGGCCTGTATAATCGTAGGCTGTTCACTAGCATCGGGGCCGGTTTTAATGTTAATCTTGAAATCTTCTGTTTCTAAGCTCACTTCTTGAGCACCACTTTTGGCGACAAATTTGATGAGCGCCTGGATTTCTTTCAAGTCCATTTTAAATGTATTTAGGAATATGAAGTTACGAGTTATTTTTTATCAATGGCCCATTTAACCCACATTGCGCCCCAGGTAAATCCACCGCCAAATGCAGCGAAGAAGATGTTATCTCCTTTTTTGAATTTGTCTCTGTAATCCCATAGTCCTAGCGGGATAGTGGCCGATGTGGTGTTGCCGTAATTTTGAATGTTGATGACTACTTTTTCTTTCGTCAATTCCATCCGACGCGCCGTAGCGTCGATTATTCTTAGATTGGCTTGATGCGGCACTAAGTAAGCGACATCTTCGCCAGTAAGATTATTTTTTTCGAGCAGTTCAGCCGAGGTGTCTGCCATGCGGCTCACGGCAAAACGGAAAACGCTCTGCCCCTCCTGACGAATGGCATGTTGTTTATTATCTATGGTTTCGTGGGAAGGAGGAAGGAAAGAACCACCTGCTTCAATGCGGAGGAAATCGCGCCCTGTAGCGTCTGTTCTAAGAATTTCGTCTTGAACCCCAAGGTCTTCGTGGTTAGGCTCCATTAGTACTACCCCACAACCGTCACCAAAAAGAATACAAGTCGTACGGTCAGTGTAGTCTACAATGGAAGACATTACATCCGATCCTACGACTAGAACTTTTTTGTATTTACCACTTTCAATGTACGCGGCAGCATTACTGACGGCATAAAGAAAAGAAGAACAGGCTGCTTGCAGGTCGAATGCATAGGCATTTTTAGCGCCAATTTCTTGGGCGATGTACGCAGAGGTAATAGCTACCGGCATGTCCGGTGTAACAGAGGCGAGTATAACGAGATCTACATCGTCAACGGTTACACCATATTCGTTTTTCATTGCCTCAACGGCCTTAATAGCAAGATACGAAGCACCCATACCTTCTTCAGGCTTTAGGATGCGGCGCTCCTTGATGCCTGTACGCGTGGTAATCCACTCGTCATTAGTTTCGACCATGGTTGCCAATTCTTCATTGGTCAACACATACTCTGGAACGTATCCGCCGATAGCGGTGATTGCTGCTTTCATGGTTTCTTCAGTTGTAGTGGGCTAAAATAGCCCGTGTGGAACACTTAAAGGGGTATAAAAAAGAAAAAGTAGCCCAAATCTGAGCTACTTTTTTAACAATCAATGTTTTATAGAATGGCTTAAGCCTTTTCCATAACTACCTTACCCTTGTAGTACAACTTACCTTCGTGCCAGTGCGCGCGGTGGTACAGGTGGGCTTCACCGGTGGTTGGGCAGATAGCCAATTGCTGATCAGCTGCCTTGTAGTGTGTTCTACGCTTGTCTCTTCTCGTGCTCGACTGTCTGCGTTTAGGATGTGCCATCTCTACTTAATTATTTATTCAACAAGTTTTTTAGTTGATCCCATCTAGGATCTGTCTTTTCTTCTGTTTCGTCTTCTTCCTCTTCAATCAAATCTTCAATACCATTGCCGGCATTTGGGCCTA
>CATAQZ010000229.1 GCA_949487015.1 Flavobacteriales bacterium UBA4585 | reverse complement strand
TTCAATCAGGCGGGTTATTTTGAACACGAAAAAATTAAGAATTGGACATTTGATGCAAAATGGTTGAAAAGTCAGCGCGGACGATCGGTTAAAATCGTAGCACCGTTACTAGTTAAGGCGCCGCTTCCGGAAGGTCCAAAAGTCATCATAGCTATGCGACGTGAAAGTCAAGCGTTACTGAAAAGTCAGCGCCATATGATGGATGCGGAATCAGCACCCCTGCAATGGGATGAAATGGATCGCTGGGAAAAAGCACACAACGAAATGTCTTTGTTATTTTCAATGGATGCTCATGCAACGGTTGTCGAATTATGGTTTGAGGATCTCATAGAAGCCGAACAACAAGGTGTTGTATCGCCTCGATTGAGGCAGTCCATGGCAGTTTTAACAAAAGTTTTGAAGAAAACCGTGGATATTTCCAGCCTCAAAGGGGTCGTAAAGACGCAGTTGCGACGCTTTTAGGTATATATTTGCATCCATGGAAAAATCGGATTCTAAACGTCTCAGTCAATATATGGCTACTGCTGCCGCTCTTCTTGGTAGCACAGCTGCACAAGCACAATATCAATACACAGATATTTCGGATACCACGATTGTGGACGGGATTTTTGAATTGGACCTCGATGGGGATACCATTGTAGATTTTACCATTGAACACATTTTAGGCGGAGGCCAATTAGGAAACGTAAACGCTGTACTACTTCACCCAGGAGACAGTATCGAGGGAAATCTTGCCATGGGCGCTGGCCAGAATGGCTTTAGCTATGTAGAAAAAGTACTTCCTGGAACTACGATAGATGCTTCACAGAGTTGGTCGGGAATCAACAGTTCAACTGACGCCGGATATATGGCCTTTCATGTAGACGGTGTGGCCTATCCAAACTCAAACTGGGCAGGTCCAATGACCGACGGCTATTTAGGGTTGCGTATTGTAAAAAATGATACTGCTTGTTATGGATGGGCCCGGATTGATGTTGAGGATAGTGCTAAGAGCTTTACCATAAAAGATTGGAGTTTTAATCCAGCAAAGGACAGTACGCATACCGCAGGTTTTGAACTGTTAGACGTCATGGAAACTGTTTTGCGTTCAATGAAAGTCTCTCAAACTGAAGGGTATTTGAACGTAGCTACGGAGAATCCACAAGGAATAAGTGTGTTTGATGCTACGGGTAAATTAATGGCAGTATCATCCAAAACTGCTCAAGCGCACCGTTTCAGCACAGAGCTTTGGTCCACGGGTATGTATATCGTTAGAATTGAAGGGGACAACTGGTACCACAATCTCAAGGTTTGGATTCCTTAATTCTCAAATTCAGAACGTTTTTTTTAAGAAAATAAAGATTTTCGATACTGATAATCTTTAATCTTTCAATGTCTAGTTCGGAGGGTTGATTCTAACACAAAACCACCACTGAAAATCGCATTTTATGTGGTAAATTCGTGTCGAATTAATAGAAAAACTAGACTTCTATGACCTTTGATATCGATATGATCCGCGAGGTATATAACCGTTATCCGGAGCGCGTCGCAGCAGCTCGTAAGGCGGTAGGTAAACCATTGACCTTAGCAGAAAAGATTTTATACACCCACCTGTGGGAAGGAAATGCCAGTGAAGCCTTCGGTAGAGGCGCTAGCTACGTTGATTTTGCGCCCGACCGTGTAGCCATGCAAGATGCAACTGCGCAGATGGCGTTGTTACAATTCATGCAAGCCGGTAAGGATAAAGTTGCAGTGCCATCTACAGCGCACGCAGATCACCTTATTCAAGCACGTATCGGTGCAGATAAAGATTTACAAGAAGGAATCAACAAGAACAATGAAGTATTCAACTTCTTGTCTTCAGTTTGTAATAAATACGGTATCGGTTTTTGGAAGCCAGGAGCAGGTATCATTCACCAGGTAGTTTTAGAAAACTATGCCTTCCCAGGAGGTATGATGATCGGTACAGACAGCCATACGGTAAATGCAGGTGGTTTAGGTATGGTAGCTATCGGTGTTGGTGGTGCTGATGCCGTAGATGTCATGGCAGGCATGCCTTGGGAACTGAAATTCCCGAAACTTATTGGTGTAAAACTCACAGGTCGTTTAAACGGCTGGACTGCGCCTAAAGATGTAATCTTAAAAGTAGCCGGTATCCTTACTGTTAAAGGAGGAACAGGTGCCATCGTCGAATATTTCGGTGAAGGTGCGGAGAGTATGAGTGCTACAGGTAAAGGAACCATTTGTAACATGGGCGCGGAGATTGGTGCAACCACTTCTACGTTCGGTTACGATGACAGTATGCGTCGCTACTTAGCAGCTACGGGTCGTCAAGATGT
>CATAQZ010000228.1 GCA_949487015.1 Flavobacteriales bacterium UBA4585 | reverse complement strand
CGGATCCGCATTTTCGTGTTTGGAACGCGACGGTCGGCCTTACTAACGATAGTTACACCAGCTATCACCACAAAAGCATTGGTGGTTATCACGGTGCAAAATTACAGCGGTATCAAGATTTGATCGACAACCAGTTGAACAACCAAAACATCGCTTGTTTCAGCATGCTGAATGCGAAATACATTATCACTCAAGGAGGACAAAACGGTCAGCCGCAAGCACAACGCAATCCCGATGCCTGCGGCAATGCTTGGTCCGTAAAGAACATTCAATTGGTTCCTAACGCAGATGCGGAGATGGCGGCTTTAACTGCCTTCAATCCAAAAAGTACAGCGATTATTGACACCCGCTATTCCGATTATTTAGGAGGCAAAACGACCTATGTACCGGCGAAAGCACGATTAACCAGTTATGATCCGAAGTACTTAGAATACAGCGTGGAAGGCGGCGATGCCTTCATTGTATTCTCTGAGCTTTTCTATGAAGGCGCCGGTAACGATTGGCAAGCCTATCTAGATGGAGAACCCGTAGAACATATTCGTGTAAACTATCTCCTACGCGGACTCACTGTACCTGCAGGCAAACATGAAGTGGTTTTCGAATATGCACCGAAATCACATTTTACCGGACAAAAAATCAATTATGCAGGTTCCGGTATCATCTTACTTTTGCTCTTTTGGATGGGATTCAAGCAAGTTCGCGAACGTACCGACGGGTAAAGCAAGAGCGAAAAAGAAGCACAAAAAAGCCGCCCCGTAGGGCGGCTTTTTTGTGCACTTAATTCTGTAAAATCTCGTGCAGTAAGCGTTTGGCTTGAACATCACGGGCATAGGCCTGAACATTCGTTGCCGCTGTGCGCGGCGCACATTCCTCGTTCATCCTGCGAACATACCCCGCGATGGCTTCTACCTCCTTATAATCGAATACCGCTCCTGAAGAAGTGCTTCTAATGATTTCAGCGGCATCTCCTTCCACAGGCCCCAATCCTAATATAGGGTTACCCGCACCTAGATAATCGAACAATTTCCCTGGGACGTGCCCTGTCGCACTCGCCACATTGGGCAACAAGAACAGCATGAGGTGACAATCCAATAAATATTGGTTTAATTGGGCCTTGGGCACATAATCTTCAAACGTAAGATTCACGTGTTCATTAACGGCCTCAAGCGTTGCTCGACTCTGTCCGTCCCACGAACCCACTATGCGAAGGTTCATCTCAAAATCCAGTGAGTTTAAAGCCTCGACCAATTCACCACAAGGGTATTGTGCCGCCAGTGTACCGGCATATAGTAATGTAAATTTTGCAGGTCGCTGGGGAACTAATGCACTAAAGTCCTCTGGATCAAATCCATTAGTTAAGGTATGTACACTCCCCTTCTTCAAACCTCCTTTTTGTTCATACAGCCCGCTCCAGCTTGGGCTGACACTGATCAACTCGTCGCAGGTTGCAAAAACCTTACGTTCCAATCCTCGCTCATACCAACGCGTCAATGCCGTTGGGTAAAACTTGCGGTAGTAATAAATATCTGTCCATGGATCTCGAAAATCTGCAGTCCAGTGGACACCGAACTGTTCTTTGAGCTTCAACCCGACTAACTGTGTACTGTGCGGTGGTGATGTCGTTATCCAATGCCGAACGTTTTCCGTCTCAATGAGCTCCGATGCAGCTGAAAAGGCATGTGAATTCCAACCTTTACGAGCGTCCGGAACGAAGAAATTCCCACGAACGAATCGGGCCAATTTCTGTAGGAAACTCACATTTGCGTCCTCACCTGAGAATCCACTAAAAGGCACTGATTTTTTACCTGTAACTTTTTTATAGGCCCCGAACTTTTCAGAAGTCCCGGTTCGGTAGACCTTAATATTCACATCAACATCCTTAAGCAAACCTTCGTCTCGCAGCGGATATGTTGCTTTATCAGCATCAACAGTGACCACATACAGCTGAACACCCTCACGTGCTAAATACTTACTAAGCTTCAGCCAACGCTGAACCCCAGGACCACCAGCAGGGGGCCAATAGTATGTGATGATTCCGAGCTTCATCTACTTCTCTTTCTTGTTTTCCTTAACCTCAACATAGTCGACATATTCGCCTACATCTTTCGGTACCTTACTTGAGGAAGGTGCCTTTCCTTTAGATTCTTTCTTCTTTTGAGCCGACGGATTGTTATTCGAACCACCTCTACTGCCAAAAAAACGATCCAACCATCTGAAGATGAGCCAAGCTAAAACGGTAAGGGATAAAAAACGAAACATGGTGAAAATTTTTGTCAAGATAAAAAGAATCCCGGCGCCTTTCGGCGCCGGGATTTCAAAGCATTTCGTTAAAATGTACTAGCGGCTTAGATACAAGCTTCTTTCGCTGTGTAATTTTTTAAATACCGGATCTTTAAGGTCCTTAATGAAATGAATTTTCTCACCTGTTGACTTCATTTCAGGTCCCAATTTCTTATTCACATTGGGGAACTTACTGAACGAGAATACAGGGATCTTGATCGCGTACCCTTCAAGGTGTGGATTGAAATCAAAGTCCTTTACCTTCTTAGTTCCTAGCATGACCTTTGTAGCATAGTTCACATACGGCTCACCGTAGGCTTTACAAATAAAAGGTACGGTTCTCGAAGCACGTGGATTCGCCTCGATGATATAGACTACATCATCTTTAACGGCAAATTGAATATTAATGAGTCCCTTCGTTTCAAGCGATTTCGCAATATTGATCGTATGTTCCTTGATTTGCTGCATCACTAGCGGACCTAAGTTAAACGGAGGCAACACCGCCGAAGAATCTCCAGAGTGAATACCACAAGGTTCAACGTGCTCCATAATACCGATGATGTATGCGTCTTCACCATCACAAATGGCGTCCGCTTCTGCCTCAATAGCTCCGTCTAAGTAATGATCTAACAATACTCTATTACCCTCAAACTCTTTAAAAAGGCTCACTACGTGGCGCTCTAATTCTTGCTTATTGATAACGATCTTCATTCCTTGACCACCCAAAACATAAGAAGGTCTAACAAGAATAGGGAAACCTAATTCGTCAGAAATGTCCAATGCTTCATCCGCCGTTGTTGCAACGTCAAACTCTGGATATGGAATATTTATATCCTTCAATAGATTCGAGAAACGACCACGATCCTCGGCTAAATCTAAAGCTTCATATGAAGTACCGATAATCTCGATACCGTATCTGCTCAGCTTCTCAGCCAACTTCAAAGCGGTCTGTCCACCTAACTGTACAATAACACCACGCGGCTTCTCATGCAGTATGATGTCGTAAATATGCTCCCAGAAAACTGGCTCAAAATACAGTTTATCCGCAGTATCAAAATCTGTACTTACCGTTTCAGGATTACAGTTGATCATTATGGTTTCATACCCCTCTTCACGAGCAGCAAGCACGCCGTGAACACAAGAATAATCGAACTCAATTCCTTGACCAATTCTATTTGGCCCTGAACCTAAAACAACTATTTTCTCTCGTTCCGTTACGACGCTTTCATTTTCAATGATCTCAACACCGTCTACGTTTTGGTGCGGCATCTCGAAGGTGGAATAATAGTATGGCGTCTGCGCAGGGAATTCCGCAGCACATGTATCTACCAATTTCCAAACGCGATTAATGCCGAAATCTGTTCGCTTCGTATGAACCTCGCTTTCCAGCGCATTGATCATGTGCGCAATCTGACGATCAGCAAAACCCTTCATTTTCGCCTCTTGAATGAGCTCTTTCGGCAAGGACAAAAGATTGTGCTTTTCAATCTCCGACTGCACGCGTGCCAAATCCTCAATTTCTTTTAAGAACCACATATCAATCTTCGTGATATCGTAAATGGTTCTTAACGGAATGCCCATTTGAATGGCATCATAAATCACAAACAAGCGGTCTGAAGAAGCATATTCGAGTTTGTGCAAAATGGTATCATGATCGGTCAAACCTCTGCCGTCTGCTCCTAAACCATTGCGCTTAATCTCAAGAGATTGTGCGGCTTTATGGAGGGCTTCCTGGAAACTACGACCGATACCCATGACCTCACCCACTGCCTTCATTTGAATTCCAAGACGCGTATCTGCACCTTCAAACTTCTCAAAGTTCCAACGTGGTATTTTTACAATCACATAATCCAACGTAGGCTCAAAGTAAGCGGTAGTGGTTTTAGTGATTTGATTATTTAACTCATCTAGTGAATATCCTATGGCCAATTTCGCCGCCACCTTTGCAATAGGATAACCTGTTGCTTTTGAAGCTAAGGCCGACGAACGACTCACGCGTGGATTTATTTCGATGGCAACAATATCCTCATTTTCATCAGGACTGACCGCAAACTGAACATTACATCCACCTGCAAAATTCCCAATACTGCGCATCATTTTGATGGCCATATCGCGCATTTTCTGGTAGGTCGTATCACTCAAGGTCATCGCCGGAGCCACGGTAATGGAATCGCCTGTATGGATTCCCATCGGATCCATGTTCTCAATAGAACAAATGATGATGATATTATCGTTTTTGTCGCGCAAAAGCTCAAGCTCATACTCTTTCCATCCGAGCAGTGCTTTATCGATCATAACCTCATGAATCGGAGAAATTTCCAATCCACGGCTCAATGCAGTATCAAATTCTTCTTCACTATGTACGAAAGTCGCACCGGCACCTCCCAATGTAAACGATGCACGAACACAAAGCGGAAACCCGAACTCCTGAGCAGTTTCTTTACCGCGTAAGAATGACTTTGCAATTCTTGAAGGAGCCATAGGAATATCAATGGTCTCCATTAGTTGACGGAATTCGTCACGGTCCTCGGTAATATTGATCGCTGCTATATCTACTCCAACAATGGCAACATTATTCTCTTCCCAAACACCTTGCTTATCCGCATCGATACATAAATTCAATGCCGTTTGACCACCCATTGTTGGCAATACAGCATCAATATCTTTATGCTTTTCTAGAATTTCCTCTATACTCTCCACCTCTAGAGGCTTCAAATAAATATTATCCGCAATGACCTCATCGGTCATAATGGTTGCTGGATTCGAGTTGATTAAGGTTACAATGATTCCTTCTTCTCGGAGACTTCTTGACGCTTGCGAACCAGAATAATCGAATTCACAAGCCTGACCAATCACTATGGGGCCAGATCCGATAATGAGTACGTGTTTGATGGAAGTGTCTTTCGGCATGAGCTTTTAAGATTTGTACAAAGTTAGTGGTGGTTTGGGCCAAAAAAAAGGTGTTGCTTTCGGCAACACCTATATCTTATTAAAAGGTTTTTAACATGTATTAACCTTTGTAATTCCCTTTATCACTAACGGTCAAACTTTTGCGACCTTTAGCACGACGAGACGCCAATACTTTACGTCCATCAAACGTCTCCATTCTCGAACGGAATCCGTGCTTATTTCTGCGTTTTCTATTACTTGGCTGAAATGTGCGTTTCATAACAATACTTTTTACCCTACTTGTTCGGGGCTGCAAATATAGAATAGTCTTTTTAAATCACAACCCCCGGAAATGAATTTTTAAAAAAAATCCCTCTTACAAACAATCTGCGGTGACGCATACTATTAAAAGGGACTCTTGTCACGGAACAACTTGCTTAAAACGGTATGTTTAAGGCATAAAGATAACACCTTATGAAGCAACTTTGGAATGAACGTTACTCCGACACAGCATATGCCTATGGCACAGAACCCAATGCTTTTTTTAAATCGCAATTAGACCAACGTCCTCCTGGCCGCATACTATTGCCGGCGGAAGGTGAAGGAAGAAATGCTGTTTATGCGGCGATGCTAGGTTGGGATGTAGTAGCATTTGACCAAAGTGAAGCTGGCGAAAAAAAAGCGATGCAATTAGCTGAAGCAAAGCAGACATCTCTATCGTTCCGCATTGAAGACGCAATGGAATTTAACGACGACACTGCCTTTGATCTCATATTCTATGGTTTCTTTCATGTACCGCCTGCCGCTTTGCAACCTATATATACGCATTTGAATACATTCGTCAAACCCGGCGGCACGATTTTACTGGAGGGATTTTCAACGAGAAACATAGGCAGAGGCAGCGGTGGCCCACAAAATGAAGCGATGCTTTTTTCAACCAGCCGTATTAAATCTTTACTACAAGACTTTCAAACACTCGAGGTTTGGGAGGAAGAAATCACGCTTAATGAAGGCCCGTTTCACCAAGGAGCTGCTAGCGTTATACGAGCGATTGGGGTTAAATAACTTCAAATGAATTAATTAATCGTACCTTTGCACCACGAAAAGAGCGTCCATCTTTCCAAGTAGGGTCAAATTTTAGTTTGGGAAGCGCTGACGTTCATAGGGCGCACCCAGCGGTACTGGGCAACTAAAATTTGGCAGAGCCAACTCCATTTATGGAAACTTTTAAAGACAGTGGTCTACAACCTTCTATTGTGAAAGGCGTAGAGGCACTAGGGTTTGAAACACCTACACCTATTCAAAAGCTCAGTATTGAGCACTTATTAGAAAACGAAACTGATCTCATTGCTTTTGCGCAAACAGGAACAGGTAAAACGGCAGCATTCTCTCTGCCTATTTTACATAATCTAGATCCTGATGTACAACATGTTCAAGCAATTATACTTGCGCCAACGCGCGAGTTGTGTCTGCAGATCGGTAACGATATCGCTTCGTACACGAAGTTTATGGATGTAAAAGTCACGGCTGTATACGGCGGTGCACCAATCACAAAACAGATTAAAGAACTTCAGGGCCGTCCTCAGATTGTTGTCGGTACCCCAGGTCGTACTTTAGATCTCATCCAACGCAGGAAATTACGTATTGAAGATGTACAGTTTCTTGTTTTAGACGAAGCTGATGAAATGCTTAGTATGGGTTTCCAAGACGAATTGGACGCTATACTTGACAATACCCCTGAGCATAAACAAACGTTGTGCTTCAGTGCTACAATGCCTGATGGCATGAAGCACCTCACGAAAAAATACCTCAAAGATCCTAAGGAGATTTCTGCTGGCAAGCGAAACATTAGCGCTTCTAACGTAACACACGAATTGTATGTTGTTAGTTCGAAAAACACGTACGAAGCTATGCGTCGTATTGTCGATTTCAATCCCAACATATATGGTATCGTCTTTTGTAGAACCCGTCGCGAAACACAAAGCATTGCGGAAAAGCTAGTTGGAGACGGCTATCGTGCAGAGGCAATACATGGAGATCTCAGTCAGGCACAGCGTGACGATGTAATGAGTCGTTTTCGCCGTAAAAAACTGAATGTCATGGTTGCTACTGACGTTGCCGCACGTGGTATTGATGTTAACGATCTTACCCACGTGATTAACGTGAATATACCGGATGACCCAGAAGTTTATGTTCACCGTTCTGGAAGAACTGGTCGTGCTGGAGCTAGCGGTATTTCGTTAGTCATTACTCACGGTCGTAATATGAGAAAGGTCAAAAACCTTGAACGTATTATAGGTAAGAAATTCGAAGAAAGAACTGTTCCTAGCGGCGATGATATTTGTGGAATCAAAATGAAGGAAGCCATCGATGAAATCGTAAGTTATGAGCATACTACTACCATTGATCCGCAACTTTTAGATGTGGCAATGGATAAATTGGCCCATTTAAGTAAGGCGGAATTGATTGAGCGTTTTGTAGGACATGAAACCTCAGTCATGCTCAGCCGCTACCGCGGCGCACGCGACATCAATGAGAAAGCATCTAGCCCGAGAGAGCATGGCAAACGTGATCGCTCGACCGGTAGAGAGGAAGGTTTCAAAACGGTCGTTATTGATCTAGGTTACCGCCAAAACGTGAATCCAAGCCGTATCATGGGCTTGATCAACGATGCTATGGAAGGTACTAAAGTGCGTATCGGTAAGATAGATATGGATAAAACCTTTACAAAAATAGATATCGAAGACCGTCATGCCGTGGAGGTTGCTGCACGATTGAATGGAGCCAAAACAGGTTCCTATGTAGTGAACTCTTACTTCGAGGAAGGCAGTAGCTCCTCAAGAGCAGAACGCCCATCTTACGGAGGAAGAGACCGCAGAGACGGTGGTGGATACAAAGGAAAACGCAGATTTGAAGGCGGTTCTGATCGCAGAGATGGACGTTCCGGCGATCGTCCAGTACGTCGTGAACGCATAAGCGGTGAGCGTACTGAAAGACGCGAGCGTTTTAGCAACGACAGATCTAGTTCTGATAGAAGAAGCGGTGGTGGATTCAACAGGGACGATAACCGCAGCGGCAGTCGTTCGGGCGGAAGCTCTAGAGCGGGCGCACGTTCTTCAGGCGGATACGGTAAATCCAAAACAGGCGGCGGCTACCCTAAAGGCAGATCTGGCAGCTCGGGAAGTGGTCGTAGAAGTTTCTAGAAGAAAGCTTACTTTAGAGACAAAGGAGTGAGATGAAAGGAGCACAGACGGTATGGATTACGGGAGCATCGAGCGGTATAGGCGAGGCATTAGCTTTAACCTACAACGCAAAAGGCTACCGTACTATTCTTAGTGCCCGACGTTCGGAGGTTTTAGAATCGATTCAAAAGAAATTGCCCCATCCCGAACACAGCTACCTCTTACCGTTAGACTTAGAACAACATGAAAATGCCGAGGCTTGGTTTCATCAGGCTTCGGCATTTACTGGTTCAATAGACGTTCTCATTAATAATGCCGGAATGGGGCATTTGGGAACGGCAATAGAAATGGCGCTTGAGATAGAGCGGAAAGTGTTTGAAGTCAATTTTTGGGGAGCTGTGGCATTAACCAAAGCCGTTCTTCCACATATGACATCTCGTAATAGCGGTCAAATATGGACCGTTTCTAGTATTCTAGGTCATTTTGGATCGCCAAAATTAGCAGCCTATGCAGCAAGCAAACATGCCATCCTAGGCTATTTCGAAAGCGTACAATATGAATTAAGAAATACCGATGTGCATATTGGTATTGTAAGTCCTGGATTCATAAACACCGCAGTCACCATAAACAGCCTAGGTCCTGATGGAGCAATAATCGGTAAAAACAGTATTGCTCAGGAGAAAGGAATGCTACCGCTCGATTTTGCCTTGAAGTTCCTAAAGCTTTCTACCAAAAGACGGCCTAAAAAACATTTGTTGATCGGTGGATATGAAATTCATTCGGTTCCTTTTAAGCGTTATCTGCCTAAATTATTTTTCGTTGTTTATGGAAAACTGACGGACGTCACGAGACAAAAGAAAAACTAGCCGTTATATTTGAGACTATAAATTACACCCCATGGCAAAAGGAATAATCAATTCAAATTATCTAGACGCAAGCTTTGCTAGCGCACTTAAGGATGCCTATGAAAATGCGCAACCTTGTAAGTATTTGGTTATGGAAGATTTCTTTACTGAAGAAATTGCCAATGATTTATTTACGCACTTTCCCTCTATTGATGATCTCAACGTTAAAAGGAAAAGCTTAAATGAAGATAAAAGCGAAGATTACCATTTTGATCGCTGGCATCCCTCCTTTGCAAAAGCTCGGGAAGCTGTTGGCTCAAAAGAATGGAGCGACCAATT
>CATAQZ010000227.1 GCA_949487015.1 Flavobacteriales bacterium UBA4585 | reverse complement strand
GGTACAGTACAAGTGGAAGAGCTTTTTGGAGTTTATCCGTTTAAAAACGTGAACCAAATGATCTCTACGGTAACCTGTAAAACTCGAGCGGAAACGTCGAATTGGGACATCATTAAGGCGACATTCCCTATGGGTTCAATGACGGGCGCACCCAAGATCAGCGCAATGGAATTGGCAGAACGCTATGAAAAGACGGAGCGAGGCATTTATTCGGGTGCTTTAGGGTATACCATGCCCAACGGTGATTTTGATTTCAATGTTGTGATTCGCAGTATTGCGCTCGATGCAAAACAGGGGGTTGCTTCAGCGCATGTGGGTGGCGCAATTACGCTGCTGAGTATCCCCGAGCGCGAATATGAGGAATGTCTGCTTAAAGCGGAATCCCTTCTTCAAAGTGCGGCCGGTTCCGGTTCGAACCAATAGTTGTAATTTTAGGGCATGCACGCAAAGCTCCATTTTCTATGTTAGAGTTAAAGCCAGGATCTAAAGCGGTCTTAGGATTCAGTGGTGGCATTGATTCTGTAGTCTTGAGCCAATTTTTGCTCGACCGTTACCACATCCGTCCCTACTTGTTGCACGTAAATTATGGCTTGCGTGAGGAATCTGACGAGGATGCGCGTTGGTGCCAATGGTATGCTGAAGAATACCGATTCGAAATTGAAATTTTGACTGCAGATCCATCGAAGAGATCGGGCGCAAATGTGCAGAATTGGGCGCGTAGAGTCAGGTACAATTGGTTCAAAGAACGTGCGGAAGCCTTAGGTGCTGAATACGTCTTTACCGCCCATCATATGGATGATCGCAGAGAAACTTTTTTAATGAATGCGCTTCGTGGGTCAGGTTTGATAGGTATTACAGGAATGAATAGTATCGAAATTATTCGTCCGCTGGCTTCTATGGATAAGGCTGCCATTTTAGAGTATGCGAAAACGCGCGAATTGCCTTGGCGTGAAGATGCATCGAACCAATCCTTAAAGTACACCCGCAATAAATTCAGAAACCAGCTTGCACCCATTTTATATGAGGTAGAGCCCCGTTGGATGGGTGGCTTGAAAAAAACAATCGAAAACCTAGAGCGCGACCGAGATCTGTTGCTTGGCTTCATGTCGCAATGGAAAAGTGAATGGACCACCACTATTGGTGAGGAGATTATGGTAAAAATGGGGCCTTGGGTTCAAAGCGATGTTGGGCAGAACCTCTTGTATAAATTGGCCCAACAGATCGATTCCGGTTTCAACTTTGAGGAAGTCGGTCATGTGCTCAGAGGCGAGGTGGGGCAAATGACCCGCGGCAGAAATTATATGTTGATCAAGGACCGAGAACTGTTTTATTTGGTTCCATCCTACGAAAGGGATACGAAGGAATATATCGTCAATACGTTCCAATCATTGGACCAATTGCCTTTTCAACTACAGCTTGAAAAGATCCCAAAATCGGCCTGTATTTTTGATGAGCAACGTGAATACCTCGGCGAATCTGCCATACAGTTTCCCTGGACGGTACGTCTATGGCGCCCTGGAGACGTTTTTCGCCCCTTAGGCATGAACGGTTCAAAGAAAGTGTCCGATTATTTAAATAACCTCCGGCTGCCACGTCATCGCAAAGAACAGACCTATGTCGTACTCCAAAATGAGACGATCATTTGGGTTTTAGGTCACCGCATTGCAGAATCGGCCAAAGTTGGTGAAGGGGATAACTTCGCCTATCTTGCAACCCTTAAATAACCTAGATTACATGAAGCGTTTTTTATTCGCAGTTTTCACTCTATTGACCGTTGTCGTTTCCGCGCAACCGAAGGCCGTAACCTGGTCTACTAGTATTGAGCACACCGAGGAATTTACCCTACTCACTGTTCATGCCGATATCGAGCCGGGATGGCATTTGTACAGTCAGCACCTTGAAGATGGAGGCCCCATACCAACATCATTTATGTTGGACAGTTCTTCTGCATTTACCACAGTAGGAAATTGGGAAGAAGGGGAAGCGCATGTAGAATTTGATCCCAATTTTGATATGGATTTGGCCTATTTCTCGGAATCGGC
>CATAQZ010000226.1 GCA_949487015.1 Flavobacteriales bacterium UBA4585 | reverse complement strand
GCTGCGGTGAATAGTGCGAAAGCGGGATTGGCCCAAAGCAGCGTGGCGCTAGATGAGGCGAAAAAGTTATGGGCCAGGAATAAGGTGCTTTTTGAGAAAGGCGCTATTTCCCAGCAAGAATACGATGCAGCACAGCGCGCCATTTCGGTTGCGGAGTTGCAAGAAGAGAGTGCTAAATACCAATTGCAAAGCGCAGAGGCAAATCTAGATGAAGCGTATAAAAACTTAAAGCGTACCACCATTATTGCACCAATTGACGGCACGGTGACGCAATTGGACGTTGAGTTGGGCGAGCGTGTGGTTGGGACAGCGACCATGACAGGTACTGAAATGTTGCGTATTGCTGATTTGAATACCATGGAGGTTTTGGTAGAGGTCAACGAGAACGACATTGTAAAGATTACGAAAGGAGATACCGCCCTCATTGAGGTGGACGCATTCTTAGGAAATTCGTTTCGAGGGGTGGTGAGTGAAATCGCAAATAGTGCAAAATTGGCGATGGGTGCTTCGCCAGATCAAGTGACCAATTTCGAAGTGAAAATCCGAATGATCAACAGCAGTTTTGCTTCATTGGAACCAAACTACGGTAAGAATCCCTTCCGTCCAGGTATGACGGCCACTGTTGAAATCATTACGAATAAGATGCGCGATGCGCTAGTAGTGCCCATCCAGGCCGTCACGGTTCGTTCGGACACTTCTTCAAATGCCGTTTCATACGAACGCGTTCTCAGTGAGGATGTTGACGAGAGCTTTGAGGTCGTCTTTACTCCGGACGGATTAAAAGCCGGATTGCTTGTTGTCGAATCGGGAATTCAAGACGATGAATTCATCATCGTTTCAGGGGTAGAAGACAGTACTTCCGTGATTACCGGACCGTACAGTGCAGTGAGCAGAAATCTAAAGCGTGGCGCGCGTATTTCCACCGATAAAAAATAAGTGTGCTACTCTGTATAGAAACAGCGACTAAGAATTGCAGTATTGCGCTTTGGAACGGCCAGCAGATGGTTGCGACTCGAGCGGAAAGGGGCGATCGCTTTATTCATGGGGAACGCTTGCATGTGCTGATCAAAGAACTGCTTGAAGCACATTCGGTCAGTTTTTCTGCATTGACCGGTATTTGCGTAGGTAAAGGACCGGGTTCGTATACCGGTTTGCGCATAGGTGTGAGTACGGCTAAAGGTTTGTGTTTTGCCTTAGGAATTCCATTGTATAGTGTGCCCACTTTAGGGTGTTTTGATTTCTCCAACTGCACCACTCCGTTCGTGATTACAGTTCTCGATGCACGCCGGGATGAGGTATATGCGCAAGTTTGGCGTTTAGTAGAGGGAGGATTGACGCCAGATGGAGCCGTAGAAGCGGTGATTATCACAGACGATAGCTGGAAATCTTTACAAAATGAACCGGTGACCATAATGGGCGAGGGCGTAGAAAAATTGGGCCAATTCATGACTCAAATACCCGAGAGCTGGCAACTGCAAGCGAACTCTGATCCCGACGCGAAATATATGGGACAGCACCTATCTGTCCTTCCTGTTGCCGAAGATGTGGCCTATTTTGAGCCGTACTACCTCAAAGATTTTGTTGCGGAAAAATCGAAAAAGAAATTCTTTTAGGGCATTCCAACCTTGTAATAAGGACAGCTTGTAAGGTGGTCGTTGACCATTCCTGTAGCTTGCATGTGGGCATAGACCACGGTGGGTCCTATGAATTTGAAGCCCAATGCCTTAAGATCTTTTGAGAGTTGAACGGCGAGAT
>CATAQZ010000225.1 GCA_949487015.1 Flavobacteriales bacterium UBA4585 | reverse complement strand
TCGAAAGTTCCTGGAGTACCACTTTTACTCACATTAACCATATCAGTTAACCCTTCGCGCATTTGCTCAGCATATTCTTCTATGGTCTGCGGTGATTCTTGCCACATTTGGGCGATTTGTGATAACGCAGCCATCCAGTCTACTTTCGAAAAATAGGTACCGCCCCAAACGGGTGTTCCGTCAGGTAAGGCAATGCAATTCAATGGCCATCCGCCTTGACCGGTCATTAATTGGACAGCGTTCATGTACCGAGCGTCGATATCTGGACGCTCCTCACGGTCAATTTTGATCGACGTAAAATGAGCATTCATCAGAGTGGCTACTTCTTCGTCTTCAAAACTTTCCTCCTCCATCACATGGCACCAATGGCAGCTGGAATACCCAATGGAAAGGACTAATAGACGCCGGTCTCGAACTGCTTGTGCTAAGACGTCTGCTGACCAAAGTTGCCAATGTACAGGGTTATTGGCATGTTGCTTGAGATAAAGACTCCCACTCTGGTGCAGTTCGTTTTTCATTACTTCTGCTTGGCGTAGTTTTCGTAGAAATAGGGGATGGTTTCGATGCCTTTAAAGTAATTGAAAACGCCATAGTGTTCATTAGGACTATGGATCGCGTCACTGTCTAAACCGAAGCCCATGAGAATACTTTTCGCACCCAATTGTTGCTCAAACAAAGCAACGATAGGAATAGAGCCGCCACTTCGAACAGGTAAGGCTGCTTTACCAAAAGTTTTTTCATAAGCCTTTGACGCTGCTTTATAAGCAGGGTTTGTCGTATGAGTAACATACGGCAATCCTCCGTGATGCGGTGTGACATTTATAGCTACTGAGGCCGGAGCAATGGCTGTGAAATGTTTGATAAACTTCTCTGTAATCGCTTCAGGGTTTTGACCGGGAACCAAACGCATAGAAATTTTAGCATATGCCTTCGATGGAATTACGGTTTTAGCACCTTCGCCAATGTAGCCGCCCCACATGCCATTAACATCCAAAGTCGGTCGTATAGAAGTGCGTTCCGGTGTGCTGTAGCCTTCTTCGCCCCAAACATCCCCGATACCGATACTCTCTTTAAACTCCTCCTGACTAAACGGAGCTTTTGCCATAAGCGCACGTTCTTCAGCACTTACGATCTCAACCCCATCATAGAATCCTTCGACCGTGATTTGTCCATTATCATCATGCAAAGAGGCTACCATTTTAGCCAGAACATTTAATGGATTTGCAACTGCCCCACCATAGAGTCCAGAGTGTAAATCTCTGTTAGGACCAGTGACCTCCACTTCAACATAACTTAAACCGCGCAATCCAGTCGTTATGGAAGGAGTTGTATTGCTGATCATTCCCGTATCGGAGATGAGAATCGTATCACAGGCCAATTTTTCTTTATGACTTGCCACAAAGGGCTCAAGATTACTACTTCCCACTTCTTCCTCGCCTTCAATCATGAATTTGATGTTGCATGGAATCTCGCCATTACTTTTCATGATTTCAAACGCCTTTAGGTGCATGAACATTTGACCTTTATCGTCGCACGCTCCGCGGGCAAAAATGGCACCTTCCGGATGGATTTTTGTGCTTTTAATAATGGGTTCGAATGGATCATTGTCCCAAAGGTCAATAGGATCCGCAGGCTGTACATCGTAATGGCCGTAAACCAGAACAGTTGGCAAATCAGGATCTACCAAACACTCACCGTAGACGATAGGGTGACCATCTGTTGGGAAAATCTCAACCGCATCTAATCCTAAAGACTTCATGTGTTCAGCGATATGCTTTGCACATTTTGCAACGTCAGCATTGTAGGCCGGATCGGCAGAAATGGATGGAATACGCAAAAGGCTAAAGAGCTCGTCTAATAATCGTTCTTTGTTTGCCTCTATAAATGTCTTGGGGTCTGTCATGGTGAACCTTTTTTATTTCTGTTCTCAAAGTTAACCGCTAACATTTGAAGTGCCTTGCAACATTTAAATTTTCTATATTCGGGCATGCGGAAAATACTTTTGATATTCATTGTAATGTTTGGTACGTTGTTAACGGCCCAGCCTAGCATGACTGTGAATAGCACGGGTAACTACAAGAAGCCCTACTGGATGGCGGCGAATATTCTAGTAGATTCTACATTGTCCATATACAACATGGGGCAAAACGCTCTTCCTCTTACGCAAGCGAGTACGACTCAAATCGGTTATTTCGAGGCGAATGACACTGCTTTTCCGGTACAATCAGGTATTGTAATGGTTGCGGCACAGAATGCTTCTGATGTTATCGCTGCCACCAACGGTAATGGCAACAACGTGACCTTTACAGATTCTGAGCTTTCTTCTGTTTTAACCCAATTGGGTTCGTCGGGATACGCCATCAAGGATATGGTTGAAATCGAATTCAGCTTCATTGCTCAATCGGATTCCATAAAATTCAATTATTGTTTCGGTTCGCATGAATACGACGGCTACACGTGTAGTAATTTCAATGATGTGTTTGGTTTCTTTTTGGAAGGACCTTATATCAATGGTGTGAGTGCACCAACGAATGGTACCGTGGTACGAAATATTGCTACTATTCCAGGAACCAACGTTCCTATCGCTGTGAATACGATCAACTCCGGTTCACCTTCTGGTAGTTATCCCGCATCGAACTGTTCTTCGGCAAATCCAAATTTTGTCGCGCATAGTGGCTATTACAACGCATCAAACGGTTCCATCACTACATTGGATGGATACACGGATAAATTCACTGCAAAAGCTGAGGTACAATGTGGTGGTTGGTATACCATACGCCTAAAATTGGCCAATGTATCGGACGCTGCCTTATCCAGTGCTGTATTCCTTGAAAAGCAATCTTTAAAGGGGCCTGAACTGACAATTATAGATTCAACCAACGTTGGGAATAGTTTCAATGACACTATGCTTGTTGAGGGCTGTAATAAAAATGAAATCATCTTTGCTAGGAATGCAAACCTTAGTGTAAATATGAAGATTCCGATCTATGTGGATACAGTGCTAAGCACGGCGGTGGAGGGTGTTGATTTTTCGGTTTTACCCGACACGCTTTATTTAGCACCTTACCAAACAGCAGATACACTCACGTTTTGGGTATACGATGATAATTCTCCCGAAACTAACGAAAGCCTGACTATCGTTCAAGACTATGTCTACACGGATTGCTACAACTATCCTGTGCGACGAATGAATTACCTCATTCGAGATAAAGACTCCTTGGAAGGAACATTGACGTTAAATGCCACTTCGGATACGGTGAATTGCCCTGGAGATAGTGTGGAGCTCTCTGTTGTGGCAACTGCCTTTGAGGGGTCCTACGATGGATTATGGCTAGCAGATAGCACCTATGTTCCCTCACGCTACTTTCAAATCGATGGTGATACATCATTCACCTATCTAATGTTTGATGAATGTGGAGACACTGTTGTCTTCACACAAGACATTTATCTAAAGCCTTATGAACCCATGGGATATGAGCGCGATACAGTTCGTGTATGCCCTGGCGATAGTGCATAT
>CATAQZ010000224.1 GCA_949487015.1 Flavobacteriales bacterium UBA4585 | reverse complement strand
GCTGGGCAGCTTTGCTGCACGACATTGCAAAGCCAAGGACGAAGAAATTCATTAAGCCCCATGGATGGACTTTTAGAGGACACGAATTTCTAGGCGGTAAAATGGTGCCAAAAATCTTTAAGCGGATGCAATTGCCCACGGATGCGCGTATGAAATTCGTTGTGAAAATGGTACAAATGAGCTCACGTCCCGCATCATTAGTAGATGAAAACGTGACCGATAGTGCCGTACGTAGATTGCTTTTTGATGCAGGCGATGATGTAGAATCGCTCATGTTACTTTGCGAAGCCGATTTAACTACGAAAAATGAAAAGAAAAAGCGTCGATACTTGAATAACTTCAAGCAGGTACGTTTGAAATTCAAGGAAGTCGAGGAACGTGATCACATTAGAAATTTTCAACCACCGGTTAGTGGTGAGGATATCATGAAGACATTTGGAATTGGTCCGTGTCGTGAGATAGGCCAGATCAAAGAAGCATTAAAAGAGGCTATACTTGAAGGAGAGATTCCTAATGAACGCAACGCAGCTTTAGTAAAAATGAAAACGATTGCCGAAACTTTAGGCATCAAACAATAATCATGGAAGTATACTTACGAATCATTGCAGATACACAAGAAACTGTCATTCGCGAATTACGCGTAAAAGGCAGTGCCACATTATTGAATTTCCAAGAATTGGTGCTCCCACTCTTTAACCTTAGCGAAGGTGAAATGGGAAGTTTTTACTTTAGCACTCCCGACTGGGATCAAGGCGACGAAGTACCTATGTTCGCAATGGAAGACGGTATGTCAAGCATGGAAAACACTACTATTGAAGACTTTTTTAAAGGGACCGATCACGGCCTTTACGTCTACAACTTCCTGGATATGAATATCTTTTATGTCGAAAAGACTAAAACCGAGGAAGAGGAAGGCTTTGAAGATTTTGTCATACTCTCATCTGTAGGCGAACTTCCCGCGAAGGAAACAATAGAATCGACCGTTACCCATTCCGAAAAAGATCCTTCCGAAATGAGCGAAGCTGAAATTAATGCGCTTTACGGATTAGACGATCTCGAGCCTAAAAAGAGCAGTGATGAAGATGAGGAAGACGACTTGCGTGACGAACACTACTATTAAAGCCAATCCACAGACAAAACGCGTTCCACAGGAATAGTAATGTTTCCTTTGAGGTAAATGCAACCGCCATAATTCAGCCAGATGGTGGTTTGAACCTTAAAAACTTCAGCTTCTGTTTGAAACACTATAGCTACCTTTTCATGACGAATGTTTCCGACATAGGTAGCCGAATGAATGCGTTTTGAACGCTTCGTTCGCACGAAATCGTCTGACAAAACGTCGCCCGAAGGAAAAACTAACGAAGCCGTATCAAGTCTGGAAATATCTACTGGTTTTGCAGTCATAGTATTTTAAGCGGTCCTCCTAAAATTACGTAATTTCCACCAATTATGAATACCAACGGATTTAGAGACACTCTGTATACCATTATATTCGAAGCCAATACGCCTTCCGGCAAGGCTTTCGATGTTGCTTTATTTGCGACTATTGGGGTAAGTGTCACAGCTATAATGTTGGAATCTGTTCCAAGTATAGCTGCTCATCCAGGTGCAAGCCAGTGGTTTAAGTCCATAGAACTCATAACAACTCTACTCTTTTCTATTGAATACGTTTTGAGACTATGGTGTAGCCCAAAACCCGGTCCTTATGCACGTAGCTTTTACGGTGTCATTGATTTAGTAAGCACATTACCATTCTATCTGGCCGTTTTGTTCCCAGCTACTGGTACATTAGCAGTGATTAGGGCGCTGCGATTACTACGAATTTTCCGCGTTTTAAAATTGAGCCGTTTTCTAATTGAAGGAAATCTACTATGGCAAAGCTTATTGCGTTCCTCACGTAAAATAGGTGTCTTCCTTTTTACAGTAGTCCTTCTTTGCGTAATCATGGGAACTATCATGTATACCGTTGAAGGTCCTGAAAACGGCTTCAGCTCCATCCCATTAAGTATTTATTGGGCCATTGTAACCCTTACTACTGTGGGATACGGTGACATTGCTCCCGGCACCGTCTTGGGCCAATTTCTTGCTTCCGCCATCATGATTATGGGATATGCAATCATCGCCGTTCCAACAGGAATTGTCACCGTAGATCTGGCAAATAATCATAACACAAAAGAACCAACGCTCAAAACTTGCGAGAACTGTGGAAACAGCTGCTCGAAGGATGCAAACTACTGCCCAGAATGTGGCACTGAATTCCCCTTAAATGACTAAAACATTAATCAACCTATGCGGCCCAACTGC
>CATAQZ010000223.1 GCA_949487015.1 Flavobacteriales bacterium UBA4585 | reverse complement strand
CATAGTGATATTTTTCGCCGGCTGTTCATTGCTTCCACAGCCCCATCACAATTTTCCGTTAGTCCTATCGCAAAAGTCCGGGACTAGCCCTGCGAATGCTACTGCGGCATCATGGAATGCCTGACGTCTGACCTATCATAAGCTGTAAATTTCTGTAAAGCAGTAAGAGACAAGCTTTGTGGCGAGGGAGAGAGCGTGAAAGTGAAACACAACGATACGAGAAGTTTGTGAAGCAGTTTTTTTTGGATGACTACCTCGAGGAGTCTTCTCCTCGTAACGCTCGTGCTATCTATGAGTCTGACCGCAAGCAAGAAACTATCAACGTAAGCGTATTAGCGCGTAATAATGAAGATACCTTGTCACATACACTTTCTATGTTCGTTCATCTGGAGCAAAGTGTAGCCTGCAAGTTTTATTATGTTTTTATTGAAAATGGGTCAACTGACAGAACCCGCGAGCTCATAATTGAGTTCTTGTCATCAAGAAACGGGGTACTCAAATCTCCTGAAAACGCTGAGTCATATGAGGGTCAGCACCGAGTACTTCGCATTGCAAATGCTCGTAATGCTGTCAAAAGCTATTTATTAAATGAAGCAACTTGGACCCTGGTAGTTGACACTAATGTCTTTTTTAATGTTGAGACAATCCTGGCGCTTTTTCGTCAACACCCGACAAGAAACGGGGCTGGAATGTTATGTGCTTACGGTGAGATAGCTGACGTCACCGAAGTAAACGGGCGTGTAATGATTGAGGGTTACGTTCATTACTACGATACATACGCATTTACACTGAAGACTGAAAAGGGGCTTCAAAGTTTCTGGCCTCTCTGTCTGTTCAAGGAATGCATATCTTGTCAAAAAAACTTAGAAGGGTTGGGTTTTTTATCACGAGGTGCTGCGATAAACGTTGCCTCTGCATTTGGCGGATTAGCGATAATTCGGACTTCATTATTACGTCATGAGAGTATCAATTTCTACTCTATAGATCTTAATAAAGCCTCGAAGTTAATCGACGAAACTCCAGGGGTAATGGAGCGAAATTTCATGTGTGAATGGGTTGGTTTCTGCCGTTCACTAGATAAAATTTCCGGAGAGAAAATATTAGTGGTACCTGAATCAGTGGTTTATTATCGGGGAGAATAACTGTCCAACATAGGATGGACCGTATATTTTCAAAGGTATGCGGGGGTTTGTGGCTACTTATTATATAGAGAAGGCTTTCGCTAGGATAAGACTTACGAGTTCAGCATCAAGAATAGGGGTCTCGAAAAATATCACTCCCACGACGCCTGACAAAAAGCCCCAGGCGCATCCCCTGCATGTATAGCTAATCTTGTAAATTCCGCAAAACGTCCTCTAAACGCCCATGTTGATTCATGGTGAGGACGATAAAAGAGCCCCAATTGATCATGCCTATGCCATGCGCGATGCGCTCAAAGAGGTAGGCAAAGATGCGAACTGGCTGAAAATCGATGATAGCGGGCATGGTGCTGCGAGCCTGCAAAATAGACTCGAGTTGTAAGGGGGTTTACTCGGCTTCCTAGATAGCAACTTAATGTGAGGTCGGCACCTATGGCGTTGAAGTCAAGGTTGAGAAGGTCAGCTCGGTCGAGACTACAAACAATGTTCAGGCTAGCGGCGAGCTAAGATCAGACGCTCCGTCCAACGTAGATGTTGCAGAAGAGCTTCTTGAGATGAAGGCCGCTCAAAATCTCTTCGAAGCTAATCTCAAAACTCTCAACACCAATGACAATATGCTCGGTAGGATCTT
>CATAQZ010000222.1 GCA_949487015.1 Flavobacteriales bacterium UBA4585 | reverse complement strand
TCTGGAGAAGCATAGCCCTGTTCGATAAGGGTCTCCGCACAACTGATGAAATCCGTAAAGGTGTTCATCTTATCAAACATTTTACCGTTCTCATACCACGGTCTGCCGAGGTATTGTGATCCGCGAATGTGGGCGATGACGTAAACAAAACCGCGGTCTAGAAGGCTTAATCGGACACTAGAGAACTGCGGGTCAACGGTGATTCCATAACTTCCGTACCCATAAAGCATGGTGGGATTAGGACCGTCAGAACGAAGTTTATCTTTTCGATACACGACAGACATCGGCACTTGCGATCCATCTGAGGCCGTGGCCCAAATACGTTTCGTTTCGTAAAGTGACTTATCATAACCACCCACCACTTCTTGTTCTTTTTGAACGGTTTTTTCGCCAGAGGTAAAATGGTAATCAATCACACTACCCGGAGTAGTCATACTCGTGTATCCAAAGCGCAAATGCGTTTGATCAAAGCCTGGATTATTACCTAGATAAGCGGTATAAGTTTCTTCTTCGAACGGCAAATAGGTAGGTTCGCCGCCCCAAGGTTGAATTCGAATGTTCGTCAAACCATTAGAGCGCTCCTCAGTAACGAGGTAATCGCTAAAAAGTGCTATGTCCTCGAGATATGTGGATTCGCGATGGGGAATAACATCTTCCCAGTTTTCTATCGACGGTGCAGTCACGGGTGTGCGGACCAATTTAAAATTCGTAGCACCATCCGCATTTGTGCGAATGTAAAAATGATCACCAAAGTGGCTTAACCCATATTCCAATCCACGTGTGCGCGGGTGAATCAACTCAAAAGTTGCCTCAGGCTCATTCGCTGGAATAAACCTGTGTTCATCCGCCATGGTAGAGCCGCTGCCAATGAAAATGTATTTCTTGCTTTTACTCTTGTAAACGAAGGTGCTGAACGTCTCGTCTTGCTCTTCGTAAATGGTGCTATGCTCAGCGGTTTGTGCATTCCATCGTTTAATCCTACAACTTCGTAAGGTCTCTAAATCTTTTACAGAGTAAAAAAGGAAGTTGCCATCTGCACTCCAGGTCGATCCACCTGTACATTCAGCTTCGGAGATTAAGTCTATAGCCCCGGTAATAAGATCTTTTGTGTACAAGGTGTAAATGCGTCTACTCACCGTATCAACTCCAAAGGAAATCTTCTGATTGCTCGGGTGCATACTGAGTCCTGTGACCTGATAATAATCGTGCCCTTTGGCCAATTCGTTGACGTCTAAAAGAACTTCTTCCTCAGCCTCCAATGAGCCTTCTTTGCGGCAGTAGAGGGGGTATTCAGAGTCTGCATTGAATCGGGTATAATAGAAAAAACCGTCCAGCTCGTAAGGAACAGAACTGTCGTCTTTTTTGATCCGTCCCACAATCTCCTCGTAAAGACGCTCCTGCAATGGTTCAGTTGCCTTCATGATCTTTTCTCTATATGCATTCTCAGCATTGAGGTAGTCAATCACTTCAGGGTTTTCACGATCGCGCATCCAATAATATTCGTCCACACGTGTATCGCCGTGTGCTGTCATCTCGAATGGAACCGATTTAGCCAAAGGTTCGCCAGCAGGGTTTTGCTCAGTCATAGTACATTGGGTCAGAATGACCACAAAACTAAGGCTTAAGAGGGCCTTTTGTCGCATGGGGTCAGTATTTTAGAGGTTTACCAAATAGGTTCTCAAAGTACACAATATGAAGCATTCTATCCTAGTCCTGATCGGTTCCATTTTACTATTGAATTGTACCCG
>CATAQZ010000221.1 GCA_949487015.1 Flavobacteriales bacterium UBA4585 | reverse complement strand
GGATCGTCTTCTGTATCGTCGAAGCTAATGGTTTTACTCTGCGGAAAAGTGAACATTTGCCATTTTTTATCCATGTATTCAAGCGATGTAAGATTTTCGACCCAATCGCCACTATTCATATACATTGTACTGCCTTTAGGGCTTTGCACCTTGCGAATTTGAGGCTGATGGATGTGTCCGCATATAACCGCATCATAACCTTTTTCGATGGCTAAATCTGATGCTACCTTTTCGAAATCGCCTATAAACTTGACTGCTTGTTTTACTCGTTCTTTTACCATTTTCGAAAAACTGTACTTTTCGCGACCAATCGCAGTTAGCACATCGTTTAGGAGTCGGTTAAAAAGGATTAAGAAGTCATATCCCCAACCGCCTAGTTTTGCAACGATTTTAGCACCTTGGATACTCCGGTCGAAAATATCACCGTGAAAAATCCACACTTTCTTGCCATCCAATTTGAGCACTAGTTTGTTTGACAATTGAATTTTACCAATGGTCGTGTTACTGAATCTACGTAGCGCTTCATCGTGGTTACCCGTTATGTAGTGCACATCTACGCCCGAAGCGGCCATTTTTAAAATCGTTCGAACTACTTTGAGATGGTCCTTTGGGAAATAGCGTTTGCGAAAATTCCAGATATCGATAATATCGCCATTAAGAACGAGGGTTTTTGGCTGAATAGACTTAAGGTAGGAATTTAACTGCTTCGCATGGCATCCATAGGTGCCCAAATGCAAGTCGCTTATTACACAAACGTCTAAGGGTCGTTTTGTTTTCATTATTGGCATGTCTTTGAACAAACATGCTGAGAAAAGCAAAAGGCTGGGTTAAAACTGACTTAGTTTAAGGTTAAGCCTAGGTGCGTAATGAACAATAAATTAAGACAGATTAAGAATTTCTAAACTTGCAGCTAATGCATTCTTAAGATTGTCCGTAGCTTCTACTAAAGGAAGGCGGACAGTTGCCTGGGTAATGCCTCTGGTCTCTAATAATGCTTTTATACCAACGGGATTACCTTCCTCAAATAATTGGTTAGTTAGGTCATAAATACTTAAATGAGCAGCCCGAGCTTGGGCCCATCGACCCTCCTTCATGTGATTAGCCATGGCGCTAAAGACTTCAGGTACACCCTGACCGCTTACGGAAATAACACCTTCAGCTCCTAAGGCCATCATAGCAAACGTAAGGTTGTCATCTCCTGATAAAACCTGGAAATCTGCAGGTCTTTCAAGCAATATTTCAGTGATTTGATCTAAGTTTCCACTAGCCTCCTTAATTGCGACGATATTGCCAAAATCTTTAGCAAGACGGATTGTGGTTTGCGCACTAATATTACTACTGGTTCTTCCAGGTACGTTATAAACGATTAACGGCAGAGGGCTTGCAGCACTGAGAGCTGCGTAATGCTGGTAAATTCCTTCTTGTGAGGGTTTGTTGTAGTAAGGACTGGCGCTTAGTATCGCAGATACACCTTCCGTATCGAACGCATTTAACTCTTCAGTTAAGGCTTTGGTATTATTACCGCCGATGCCGAAAATAACAGGAATTCTTTCTGACGTGATTTTTAACACAAACTGGAGAATATGTTGCTTTTCATCGCTAGTTAGCACTGGATTTTCAGCAGTGGTGCCGTTAACAACGAAGTAATTCACGCCATTAGAAATGCAGTGTTCTAATAATCGCTCTAGTGCAGCGTAATCCACGCTTTGGTTATCATCTCGTTGAAAGGGAGTAACTAGCGCTACACCTACTCCAGAAAGGTCTATTTTATTCATTTGTCGTCATTACATTGAGCATTTTTTTAAGCATTACTAATTGTTCCTTAAGCGATACATTAGGATTAGCAATACTCAAATCAGCGTTATCATAGGTTCCACACAAATCTACCCTAATGTCGTAGCATCTAGCGCTCCAATACCAAGTTAAATTTGCAGGGTTTTGTTCTAGGTTTAACAAAAGGTGGTTATCACCAGGCTCTGGAATGTGCCGCTTCGGCTCTCCTTTAAAATTAAAATCATCGCGGTACAAATGAAACGTCTTTGTAGCTTCTTCTCTAGGCCTCTTCATGTCTTCAAAATAAACGAAATCGACAGTAGAAAAGTGTTCTTTTACGACGGCCACTAAATCCAGGTTACTTGTTAAAACGGTCACCTTTGGAGTAGCATTTTTCAGTTGGCATTTACTTGGGACGGCATTCCTTAGTCCTCGTCGCCAGTAGAATTCTTTGATGCGTCTCATAAATTGAGTAAGGTACGAACCTCTGTTTCGTTTAGAATTGGCACATCGAGACTTGTAGCCTTTTTTAGCTTCGCCGGACCCATCCCATCGCCGGCGAAAACGTAATCAGTTTTACTACTGATGCTGCTTACATTCACACCGCCTTGTGTTTCGATAAGTGCTTTTAGTTCATTCCGGCTAATGCTGGTAAAGACGCCACTAACCACAATTTTTTTTCCTGATATAGGCGAATCAGTAACCTGCTCTTTGATCTCAGACTCGAAATTTAGACCAGAATATTGCAATCGCTGTATTTCCTCGTATCGTTCTGGTCTTTGGAAAGTACTTAACAATTGGTCCGCAATGACTTCGCCTATCTCTTCTGCTGCCAAAAGCTCCTGTTTATTAGCAGCCATGATTGCATCCATGGATATAAAGTGCCGAACAAGCTTCTTCGCCACGGTAGCTCCTACATGACGGATACCGATTGCGAATAAAACGCGCTCAAAAGGTTGCTGCTTAGAAGCTTCAATACCCTCTAAAATATTCAATACACTCTTTTCTTTGAATCCATCCAATTGGATAAGATCATCATAGCTTAGTTCATAAAGATCAGAAGGTGTTTTAACCAATCCTTTATTGACCAGTAGTGCGACTGTTTCAGAGCCCATACCCATGATGTCCATGGCCTTACGAGAAATAAAATGATCTATTCTACCACAAATTTGCGGTTCGCAACCGCTCTCATTAAGGCAATAATGCTGTGCCTCTCCTTCGAGTCTTGAAAGCGGCGAATGACATTCTGGACAGTCCGATATAAAAACCACTCTCTGGGCAGATTCTTCTCTTTGATCGACATTTACACCAACCACTTTAGGTATAATTTCGCCACCCTTCTCTACATAAACTACATCTCCTATGTGTAAATCTAGCGCTGACATTTGATCTTCGTTGTGTAAAGAAGCTCTTTTTACGGTAGTTCCTCCTAACCAAACGGGTTTCAAATTTGCTACTGGCGTTATAGCCCCAGTTCTACCAACTTGATACGACACGGACTCAAGTACAGTGGACATTCGTTCAGCTTTGAATTTAAAGGCGGTAGCCCAGCGCGGACTTTTGGCTGTAAAACCTAAATCTTCCTGAGCTTTGTAGCTATTGACTTTAATAACAACGCCGTCAATATCAAACGGTAGATTTTTACGCTCAACATCCCAATATTCCACAAAACTCATGATGGTATCGATACTGTCACATTTGGCAATGAATCGATCTTCTGTCTTTGGAATCTTAAATCCTAATTCTCCAGCAAGAGCTATACTTTCGCTATGATTCGTAGCAAGAATTCCTTCCGGTAAAACGTAATAGAGGTACGCATCTAATCCTCTTTTCGCAACCTCTGCGCTATCTTGCAACTTAAGAGTACCAGAAGCACAATTTCTAGGGTTTGCAAAGAGCGGAAGTCCCTCCTTTTGCCGTTGTTCATTCAAATCTTCGAAACGCGCATGAGGTAGGACAATTTCGCCTCGAATTTCGAAATCTTCCGGAAACGGTGGGTTAAGCTGTAATGGAATACTCTTTATAGTACGAACGTTTGTCGTGATATCATCTCCTTGAGTACCGTCTCCCCTTGTTACAGCACGGGTTAACGCACCCTTAACGTACTGAATACCAATGGCTACACCATCGTACTTTAATTCGCATACAAAAGTTGCTTCAGGGGCCAATTTTTGAACGCGAAGGATCCACTCCTGCAATTCCTCTAAATTATAGGTATTCCCTAGCGATAGCATAGGAAAGCGATGGTTCACGGTTTCAAAATTCTTAGTAACTGCTCCACCAACTCGAACTGTAGGACTGTTTGGATCGAAAAATTCCGGATGGGCGGCCTCTAATTGCTCTAGTTTTTTGAGCAATTGATCAAAATCGTAATCACTCAATACTGGAGCATCAAGGGTATAGTACCGATGGTTGTGCTCGTGTAATTCAGTGCGTAGGCGTTCTAATTCAAGTTGTACGTCCATATCTAGCTAATAGCATTCGGTCTTTGCCCTGCAAATCCTGTATTAATTTAACTTCTTTTGCGCAATGTTTGATACCAAGTTGCTGCATTTCTTCACCAAAGAGATGGTGTATTTCAAAAACCATCCATCCAATACTTTTTGAAAGGATTTTCTTACCTATACCAAAAATAGCGTCGTAGAATAAAAGTGGCTGTTCATCCGGAACAAAGAGCGCGCCTTCAGGTTCATGGGCTATCACATGTTCCTCCATATCTTCGCATTCGGAAGTAGGGATGTAAGGAGGGTTGCTGACGATGATATCGGCCGATTCAAAAGAATAGTCAAAAAGATCAGCAACAATAAAGTCTACATGTAAGTCAAGCGTTTCTGCATTTCTTCTTGCTTGGTCAATAGCATCAGAATTATTATCAAATCCTACTACTTCGACTTCAGGTCGAATACTTTTAATGGCCAAGGCTATACAACCACTACCTGTTCCTAAATCAACGATTCTTTTTGCTCGTGTCGCATCAATTAACTTAACCACTTCACCAACCAATTCTTCTGTTTCGGGTCTAGGAATTAAGGTCGCTGAATTCAAGCCTATTTTAAGTCCATGGAAATATGCGTGTCCTACAATGTATTGTACGGGTTTTCTGTCCGTAAGCGCTTTTAAATCGGCTTCGTAAGAATCAAACAGAAACACTTCATCCGCCTTTAAAAATTGATCCATACGGGTCAAGCCTAGGCGTGCTTCGAACCAATAATTTATAATATTGGCAGATTCACGAGCACCATAAATCTTGGTTAGAAGTACGAGCGCATTTTGCTTATAATAGGACAACGTTTTCATCTCTGCCGAAAATACGACTTGCACCACTACCTTTGCCCTATGTCGCACGCCAAGTTTCTCACACGTTGCTTACAATTGGCTAACTATGCCAAAGGCCGTACTGCACCTAATCCAATGGTTGGGGCGGTCATCGTGCACCGTGGTGTTATTATTGGTGAAGGATACCACCACAAGGCCGGCGAGCCCCACGCAGAAGTGATGGCAATTAAAAGTGTGAAAGATCCATCACTGCTCACCTCTAGCACTTTGTATTGCAGTTTAGAACCTTGCGCTCATCATGGAAAAACGCCGCCGTGTAGTTTACTTATAACAAACAGTCAAATCCCTAAGGTAGTCATCGGCTGTTCTGACAGTAATGTTTTAGTGAATGGAAAAGGAATTAAACACCTACAGTCGCACGGAGTAGAAGTAGTATTTTCTGCAGACCCTACTCCATTTAGGCAACTAAATCAAGTCTTCTTCTGCAACAAGGAACACAAAAGACCCTTTGTAACACTGAAGTGGGCACAAACCTTAAATGGGTATCTTGATAGAAACCGTTCAATAAATGAAAAGGCGTCTTTAATATCTGGTCCATTAGCAGCCGTGAAATCCCACCAGTTACGTTCGGATGTTGATGGCATCCTCATTTCTGTAAAAACTTTGAATTGGGATCGACCATCGCTTACCACGCGAAATTATCACGGCACGAATCCGCGGCCTATAATACTAGTTAACAACACTTTGCCAGATTCATCTGCATTGGAAAATTTAGCACTCGCCCCCCTCTTTATTGGAAATGTATCTGCGCTAGAAGGTGATAAAATAGATTGCGATCCGTATGATATTGAGCAATGGCTTCCGGAACTCTTGAACTACGGCGTACACCATATTTTAGTTGAAGGCGGAGGTCAGGTGCTTCAATCGTTTCTTGATTCGGGCACTGTTGACCAGTGGCACCGTTTTACCTCAAACGTATCTATCAATGGGGGAATTACTGCGCCTAATCCACATTCAGCCCAAGAATCCTACAAGCTAGGAACAGACCTTTATGAACGAGGATAGCGACATTTATTACAGCGTTGAACTGCCGTCAAAAGGTATTTTTAAATCAAAGGGCAGTAAATTCTACGGCTACCTTTTTCACTGTGAAGATGAAGACAGCTTTAAAGTCCAATTGGATTTTATTAAAACACAAGAATCTAGTGCTCGTCATTTTTGTTGGGGCCTTCGTCTTCATCCAGAAGCGATCATAGAACGTAGTTCAGACGACGGAGAGCCTGCGCACACCGCAGGAACTCCAATACTTCGCGCATTAATAAGTCATGAGTTAGTGAATATCGGATGTGTCGTTGTTCGGTACTTTGGGGGAACGAAGCTTGGTGTACCTGGACTGATAGAAGCCTATGGCTCAGCTGCAGAGGATGCGATTCACGAAAATACTCGTGTGAAAAATTGGGTCACAGAACAACTCAAACTTCAATTCTCTTATGACCAATTATCGTTTGTAGAGCGAATAGTTAAACAAGCTGAACTCCACGTCATTGAAAGAAAACAAGGCCTATCTTTAACGTATACACTAGAGGTAGTGCAAAGTAAATATGAAGAAATAAAAGACCAATTTGAAAAGAATCATCACATTACTC
>CATAQZ010000220.1 GCA_949487015.1 Flavobacteriales bacterium UBA4585 | reverse complement strand
CTGATTCTAAATATTTGCTTCGCTTGTTGTTACGATTACTTCCCCTTTTTACCTTCTTTTTTTTCTCCCATTTATTGGCACAAACCCAAGATTCTTTAGTTCTTCAACCGGGTGGGTTAGACGGCAAAGATGCCATTGTTTGGAGCGTTACCCCAGATTCCACCTGGGGATGGAACCAAGAGGCGACACTAACTGCCTGGACCTATCAGGGGGATCCCTCGTATAAGCGTTTTTATATTGAGTTTGACTATTCCAACATTCCTCCTGGGGCGATTATAGATAGTGCTTTCATTTTCTACAATAATAATCCATCAGCACCCTCACACAGCGGGTTACACAGCGGATCGAATACTTTTTGGGTGCGCCGTGTGACTTCCTTGTGGGATGAAGATTCCATCACTTGGAACAATGCTCCTTCAGATACCACATTGAATCAAGTACAGGTGGGTGCATCAACTTCCAATACGTCGGACTACAAGATTGATGTAAAGGATTTGGTCGAAGACCAGTTGCAGTATGGGAATCACGGCTTCTTTATGCGCTTGGTCACAGAAGCTACATGGCGCGCAGTAGTTTGTGCATCTTCGAACGCGGCCGATTCGACTAATCACCCGGCCATAAAAATTTACTACACGGAATGCACCCCTGCGGTAGCGACCTATACGTACACGACCACCGGTAATACGGTAAATTTTGTCCCGCTATTTAATGCGCCCACAGGAGTGAGCCATTTATGGGATTTCGGGAATGGAAATTTTTCGACGGCAGATACCGCTACCTATACCTTTTCTACAGGGGGTGTGCATACGGTTTGTCATACGGTTACAACTTCTTGTAGCGCAGATACAGCCTGTCAGCAGGTAGTACTGTGTTCACCACCTACAGCATCCTATACGCATTCTGTCGATTCGAATCAGGTATGGACTTTTGTGCCTCAGGATACTACAGGTAGTTCCTATTGGTGGGATTTCGGCGATGGTACGTTCTCAAACAACATGATCGGAGTCCATTCGTACTCTGTCGCAGGACTGTACCCGGTGTGTTTGTCCATTACGAATGCCTGTGGTGTGGATACGATCTGCTTGATTTTTGAAGTAGCCATGGTAGGTATGGAAGAGCAGTGGAACCCAGAATTGACTATTTACCCCAATCCGGTCAATAGCATTTTACATATTGAAAATGCAGGCGAAGATCCCTTACTATACTACGAGATATATGATATGAGAGGAGTTTTGGTCCAATTTGGTTCGAGTCCAACCACTCCTGTAAACCTCGAAAAGCTTTCTTCAGGCACCTACCTTCTGAAAATAATTCAGAGGAATGGGACTTCTATAGTGCGTATTGTTAAGAGTTAACGACCTTTGCGCCAAGATTGAAATCGACTTATGAGTAACATCGTTGCCATTGTGGGACGCCCAAATGTAGGGAAAAGCACACTATTTAACCGTCTAATCCAGCGCCGTGATGCTATCGTTGATAGTGTTGCCGGTGTCACGCGTGATCGCCATTACGGCAAGAGCGATTGGAATGGAAAGGAATTTTCTGTCATTGATACTGGCGGTTATATCGAAGGCTCGGAAGATGTTTTCGAAGCTGAGATTCGCCGTCAGGTGGAATTGGCGCTAGAAGAATCCACTGTGGTCCTCTTCGTTTTAGATCTACAAGCGGGATTAACAGAGTTTGATAAAATCATATCTGAACTGCTACGCAAGACCGAAAAGCCAGTGGTATACTGTGTAAATAAAGTGGATAATAGCATGCTTGAATTAGATGCTACGGAATTCTACGGCCTAGGTATTGAGAAATACCACACTATTAGTGCAGTAAACGGAAGTGGAACGGGTGATTTACTCGATGAATTGGTTTCTTACATGGATGAAAATCCAGTAGATGACTACGATGACCTGCCTAAAATGGCCATCGTCGGACGTCCAAATGCAGGTAAGTCATCCATAGTGAATGCGTTGTTTGATGAGGAGCGCAACATCGTTACGGAAGTTGCAGGTACGACTAGAGATACGGTAAACACCCGCTTTAATAAGTTTGGTTTTGACTTCATGTTGCTCGACACAGCCGGTCTTCGCAAGAAGGGCAAGGTGCATGAAAACTTAGAATTCTATTCTAACATGCGCTCAGTACGTGCCATTGAACATGCAGATGTGTGTATGATGATTGTAGATGCAACCCGTGGATTTGAAGCACAAGACCTCTCCATCGTTTCCTTAGTAGAAAAAAATAAAAAGGGTTTAGTTGTTGTAGTAAATAAGTGGGATTTGGTAGAAAAATCGACCAACACTATTCGCGATGCAGAAGCCCATATTCGCAAGAAATTAGAGCCATTCACGGATTTCCCGATCATCTTTACAAGTGCCCTCACAAAGCAACGTGTTTTAAAGGCATTTGAAGAAGGGGTCAAGGTATACGAGCGTAGAAAGCAGAAGATATCCACCAGCAAGCTTAATGACACCATGCTGGAGATTATTAAAGGATTTCCGCCACCAGCCGTTAAAGGGAAATATGTCAAAATTAAATTCTGTACGCAGTTGCCGACAAGGACGCCTCAGTTTGCCTTTTTTGCCAATCTACCACAATATGTGAAAGAGCCGTACAAGCGCTTCCTAGAAAATAAGATGCGTAAGGAGTTTGATTTCCACGGTGCCCCGATCGAAATATTTTTCCGTCAGAAATAATTACAGCTGATAGGTAATGACTGCATTGCCTTGTGCGATGACTAGAACGGGTGGACCGGTCGTGGTCAAGCGTCCGGCTTTTGCTTTCGATCCATCGAATTGTGTAATGTTCGAAACAGGGTCGTTGAGCAGGGTAACGTGAATCGTATTATCGTCGCACATAATAATGCCCGTACCTCCAGGATAGGATGCTACAGAAACGATGTTTCTTTGATCAATGGCTAAGTTGTATCTATTGTTTGCGCTTTGTACGGTGATAGATTCGTTAGACCAATAAATACGGCCATAGCTCTGTTGTTCTAAGCCTATTAAATCGTTTAGATCGTGCTCTAAAATCTCGACTGTTCCATCCCACCGTTGTTCTTGGAGCTCTCCTTCATCCCCAACACGAATAATGCTCGGTAGACTACCAGGTGCGAGCGCCCAGGGATTCGTTGTTGCGGGGAGTGTATTGGTTTTAATTCTGCTTTCTCCACGTCTGTTCAAAATGAACGCCTGTTCTAGCGTTGAGGTAATGATGTAATCTTTTCCGCCACGTTGGTACAAAAATGGACGTTGCGTGAGGGTTCCATTGGACGCGTCGGTTTTCCAGCCATCCACCCGTTTACCATCACTAGTAAAGTTGTACAACCGGTCACCACAGGGTACGAGGAGCCTGTAGTTTCTATTCTTATCGTAATCCAGTACCGTAAGGCCTAAAGACGTCGTCGAAGGGAGTTCGACAGGAAAGGCTTCCACATTTCTTCCCAATAGATCAATACAATGAAGTTGGTTGGAAGTGGTAAAGACTAATTGGTATTTAGCATTTTTAAATAAATCTACTTGCTGGATTGGACCTCTAACGGGCTGGTCCAATTTCTTCGACCACTGTACCTCACCGGCTTCGTTCAACCAATATAGCGTATTGGTCTCGTCTTGTACGACCACATTATTTACCCCGGATCGATGATTTTTAACTAGGAATGGCCCAGAAATGACAGGAGCTTCTAATGATGTAGACCACAAATAGGAGCTGCTTACAGCTTGTTCTTTTTGACTTTGAATAGTAAGTGAACCAAAGGCAAGTTCATCTTTGACTTCTATAGATCCACCTAATAAAGCGTTGCCAAAAAGACCCGGCCATTGTTCACCGGGACAAAATTCGGATTTCGTAAATCCTTTTAAACTCGTAGCAAAAGTGAGGTGATCGGCTTTGTCTAGGGTTTCGCTAAGCGGACCAAAAGCGTCATTAGCATTCCAAGTTTTACCTAAACCAATCTCACTCATGTAGACTTCAAGGATCTTTTCATTTGGTGCAATAGCTAAAACGTCTTCGTTGAACGTCCATGAAGGAGTTCCAAGATCAGAAAAGAACCAGCCGTAGAGTGCGCTGAATAAAAATTTATGCTTCTCTTTTAAAGTGCCACTCCTACGACCGTCCACAGTGCCGGTAGTTGAAGACAGTTCTGTGAGAAGCTCGCCTACTTCATTTGAACCACCTATTTTAAGCGGAAGTAGACAAATGGTAGCATCCCCATAGCCAACTCTAACAAAGTCACCGGTTAAATTTACCGAACTGAAAAGGATAGGGTCTACATTCGCTTCGGTAGTTATGCGTTGCGCAGGCTTTAGTCGTTGTTTATGAGCTCGATAAGTATTAAATGAGCGTAGCCATGCATCTATTCTGCCCGTCTTCATTCCTAGGGCGTAAGTCGATGAGGAGGCGACATATTTACTGAGCTTCTCAGATCTAACACTACCGGTGAAGCTGTTTAGGAAGACTTGGGCACTATCTGGACAGAGCGAAACTGAAGTCCCGATAAGCTTGTCTTTTCGCAAGGCTAGATCAATCTCACTCCAGGCTGCTATGTGTGTCATCCAACTCCAATCTTGTTGGAAGAATTGTTGCCCTATTGCGTCTATTTCATCGTGCTGAATAAACAGATTCATGACATCTGCTTTCGACGCACTGTTCCAAAGCGAAGTGAATTGGGCATCTCTCGCAAGACTGAATCCATTGGCACGCTGGTTTAACAAATCTTGTAGAAGTGCCGATTTTTTACTGATGGTCCACGTAGATCCCACTTTGAATCCATAGAGGCTGTCAATGGAATAAATGGTTTCGTTTTCTGTCATGGAACCGCCCTGGCCTAGCGTGTCTTTAAAGGTCCAGATCCAATCAAATTTATCCGCACCGGAGGCAACCAAAGCACCAGTCCAAGGTCCATTGCTGTATTTATTTAGCGCAGCGACATCAATAGCTTGCACGTAGGGTAGGGCAATGGAATCAGAAAAGGCTGTGAATTTCTCAGCGTCATTAACACGTACAATAAGCGGCGCATCCACAGGCAACATTGCGGGAGCGGAAACAGGCGCGGCATCCTTGCCACATTGCGTGAAGGCGATTGCAATAAGTAGTAAAGCACTGAATTTGACCAATTTCATTTGCGGCGAATTTATACCTAAAGCTACGTTGCGGTTCGCTCTACTTTAGGGTGTAAATCTTACAGTTTTTCACAAATCGAAGAGGTTCAATTGGCTCGGAAGAAGTTGGAAGCTTTTGCGGTGGTGTTCCGTGGCTCCGTACGTTTTTATGCCTTCTCGATGTGCTTTTGTTGGGTAGCCGGCGTTGCGCTCCCAGCCGTAGTGCGGATGGGCCAGTGCCAATTCGCGCATAACATCGTCCCGGTAGGTTTTTGCAAGGACCGAAGCGGCTGCAATATTCTGGTAGGTTGCATCTCCTTTAACTTGGCAGTGGTGAGGGATGTTTTGATAAGGATGAAATCGGTTCCCATCGACAGCGATAAAGTGGGGTTGGGGATCCAATTGTGCAATGCTCCTGTGCATCGCTTCAATACTTGCGTTCAAGATGTTCATCGAATCTATCTCCTCCGGACTAACGTGGGCAACTGCCCAGGCAATCGCTTCCTTTTCTATAATGGGACGAAGCAGGTTGCGTTGTTTTTCGGTCAGCTGTTTGGAGTCGTTGAGCAGGTCATTTTTAAAATCGGGCGGTAAGATCACTGCAGCAGCCGTTACTGGCCCAGCAAGACAGCCACGACCCGCTTCATCTGTACCGGCTTCAATGATGGCTTTAAGTGAATGCTGGCGTTTCATTCCTGCAATGCTTCGATGAATGCAGCGGCACTCTGATCCCAATTAAAAAAGTCACCTCGCTGCAGCGCTCGCTCGCGCCAGATCGAATTTTCTGTAGTGATTTGTTGCAACGCCGCGCTCCATGCCTCCACATCGTAAGTAGAAACGAGCAATCCTGCAGTACCCACCACTTCAGTCAGCGCACTGTTTTTTGAAGCAATGACAGCAGTTCCACACTGCATGGCTTCGACTAATGGAATGCCAAACCCCTCCATGGCACTGGGCATGCAATAGGCAGTGGATCCACTGTACAGCGATTCAAGCGCCGGTCCTGAAAGTCTGCCCAACCAATCGATCCGGTCCGCATGTTTCAAAGAATTGCGAACGGCTTCGAAGGCAGCGTCTTTGAAGTGTGCGGCACCGGCAATTTTTAAGCGGTGAGTGGCCGTGGGGTGTTTCGCGACCCAATGATCGAATGCCAGCAAAAGTGTGCGAAGATTTTTTCTAGGAGTAAGTGCGCCTACTGCACAGAAGTAGGGCGATTCGGTTTCCATTTGGCCCGGTTTCATTTGCTGTTGTGGCGCATTATACGTCAGTGCAATTTTTTCGGGAGGTATGCCATAGGTGTTCGCGATGTCCTCAGCGCTCCATTGGCTAACGGTAAAGATTTGTTGTGCTTGAGCAGCACCCTTTCGAATCTGTTTTCGGTAATAGGTGGCTACATTTTTTGGAACCCATTCTGGGTGGTGTTCAAAATTTAGATCGTGAATGGTGAGCCATTGTGGTATT
>CATAQZ010000219.1 GCA_949487015.1 Flavobacteriales bacterium UBA4585 | reverse complement strand
TCGAACTCATGCTTTTTTGAAACGTTTAAAGCTTACCGCGAAGATAATGCGCTTTTATTGGGTATTTTTCGGCTAATGAAACAAACCGTACCCAGTTTTTTACAACCCGGAGACACTATAGGGATCGGCGCTACGGCCCGATTCGCAACTGCTGAATCGCTCGCCATCGCGGAACGCACGATCACTGCTGAAGGCTTTAACTGCTACTATTCGCCCGAAATCTCCATGCAACACCATCAATTAGCGGGTACTGTAGCGGAACGCGTGCAACACTTTAATGCCTTAATCCATAATCCAAATATCAAGGCCATATGGAATATTAGAGGCGGATACGGCAGTGCAGAAATTGTAGATTTAGTGGACTGGGATGCGTTGATTGCGCAACCCAAATGGCTCATCGGTTTTTCCGATTTTACGACCTTTCTGTGTCACGGTGTTCAAAAAGGTATTGCAACGCTGCATGCCCCGATGCCCATCAGTTTTTCAGCTACTCATCCTGACGCACTTACGGCGACCTTTGATGTACTGCGCGGTAAAGAAGATGCGCTGCATTGTGCGCTGCCTAAAACCATTAGTGGACAGATCATAGCCGGTAACCTCAGCGTGATCTCCAGTATTTTGGGCACGCCAAGTCTTCCGAGCTTAGATGATTGTGTACTAATCATTGAAGATTTAGACGAATACCATTACCACCTTGATCGAATGCTTTTGGCACTGCGACGCAGGGGCGTATTTAATAAATTACGCGCTGTGGTGTTGGGTGAATTTTCAGATATACACGACCACGACATCTTGTGGGGTTCTGATGTACGACATTCCTTGAGAAAACATTTTGAGGCCGAGGGCGTACCCGTGTATGAGCACCCCATTATTGGTCACGGTAAAGAAAATTGGCCCATTATCTTACGCAAAGTATGATCAACGTTACCTACGGCATACCGAACGAAGAAACACATCATTTGAGTTTTGAATCGCTAGTACAGGCGAGGGAAAAAGTCCTGCCCTGGTTGGAGACTAAAACCTTCTTTTTACAGGTGGAGAAACCCCTGAGCGGGTGTCGGTTACTCAAGTTGGACAATGGCACCTGGGAGGTTCGTGTCGGAACTTGGGAAGAAGGCAGCGATAACAGCTTTGACCGAGTGTTCACTTCCACCCAAAGAGAACAGGTATTTGAGGTGATGCGAACGTACCTTCAAGAGCCAGGGTACTTTGAGGCAATGGGTCAAATTTTGAAACTTCACGAGGCTAGAAAGCAGCGCAAAGGAAGCTTTACCGAAAGGCATCAGAAACGCTACGCACAAAGGCAGCGGGTGAATCAACAGAAGACTTGGATTAACTTTTTCATCACCCTATTAATCTTCGGTGTGTTGGCACTCTTCTTTTACCGCCAGGTGATGACGCTGTAAAACTTTAAGTTCTTCACATTCTTAGGAAAGTTTACCGTTCGCAGCCATCTTATTGGAATGAAGACTTATGAAACCTATGAGCGGAAAGCTGCGGATCTACTTAAGAAAATGGGGCATACCCTACTCTATCAGAACTACCGTTCCGGACGAGCTCAAATTGACCTGATCACACAGCTCGACCACTGCTTGTATATCGTAGAAGTGAAATACCGGTCCTCATCCGTTACAGACTATGAAAATTGGGTGAGTGAGCGGCAATGCCAACGTTTGTTGCAGGCCGGCGCACGCCTTACTGGCACATTTCATTGTACTGAAATTAAATTACTCCTTATTGCCTACCAAGGAGAGGATTTAAAACCCGAAATAATCCCCATTGATGTTAACTAAAGTTACACGTAACTGCCTGTGCTGAAGCAAGACCGCCTACCTTTGCAAAAAAGTACTACGCCATGCGCAACAGTCGCTCCAACAACAGAAGCCCAAAAAAAGCCGGCACCACTAACCGATTTGCTGAAGGAAGCAGAGGTCCACGTTCATTTGATAATGATGACCGCAGCAGCGGTGCAAAAAAAGAATTCAAAGGAGGTGCAGCGAACTACAAGCGTGTGAAACGTCGCAATGCCGAGGATATCGCTAGTACAAGCGGTGAGATGCGCTTGAATAGATTTCTTTCACATGCTGGTATCTGTAATCGACGTGAAGCAGATGATTTAATCGCTGCGGGACTTGTCCAAGTCAATGGTAAAATAATCGTTACAATGGGCTATAAAGTTCAGCCTTCTGATGAAGTTAAATACAACGGTTCACTCATAAAAAGCGAGAAGAAGAAATACTTAGTCCTTAATAAACCTAAGGGCTTTATTACGTCGATCACTGATAAGAAAGCTAAGAAAACAGTGGAAGAATTGGTCGGTAACGCATGCAGAGAACGACTGTATCCTGTGGGAAGTATGGACCGCACGACCACCGGTGTTTTACTGTTTACAAATGATGTTGATCTAGCGAAAAAAATGGCGCATCCAAAAAACGGTGCTGTACAGATTATTAGTGTTGTTTTAGATAAACCGCTTCAAAAGACGCACCTCACAGCAATTGCAAAAGGGCTTGAGTTGGATGACGGAAAAATTGATGTAGAAGAAATTAAATACATCGATGAACGCACGAAACGTGAGGTAGGTTTACGTTTACATAGTGGAAAGCACCGCATTGTGAACCGCATCTTTGATAAGTTGGGCTATACCATTGAAAAAATGGACCGCGTCTCATTCGCAGGCTTTACGAAGAAGAATCTTAGTCGCGGGCAGTGGCGCTTTTTGGATCCTAAAGAAATTGATTTTTTAAAAACGAGGTAGCCCGTGAAGCGAGCGCTAATTTTTACAGGATATTTCGCGCTCATCCTACTGCTCTCAGGAGCAGGGGGTGTAGGTTATCTTTATTATAATCAAGATAAAATAATTACCGGTGGTGTTGCAAAGCTCAATGAACGGTTGAAAGCACCGGTAGAGGTGAGCACCATCGAATTGGATCTTTTTTCAGGATTTCCGCGAGTACGTATCTTACTCAATACGGTAACGATAGAGGATCCTTTCGGCAGCCAAAAACCACTCATTAAGGCAAAGGAAGTTGGCTTAGGCATGAATGTCTTAGAAGTGCTTCGTGGAACTTATACTATCGAAGAACTGGCAGTTAGCGCTGGAGAAATTCACTTGACGCGTTCTAGCCAAGGCGATAATTGGGACCTGCTAAATACGACAGATTCATCGAATACTGATATAAATCTGCAATACTTCGAGGCTCTTGATGTCCAGGTCACCTATAACGACGATATAGAGAAGTCTTATTATAGCAGCTCCATCAACGCAATGTACGCTTCCGGAATCATTGGGGATCGTACGGCGTTATCTCTACAGGCGGATTTAACAGCTACTCATGCAACCCTTGAAGGCGAAGTTTTCCTCGTTAACGCACCGATAATCGGGCGTATCGAACTAACTATTGACCAGGAGTGGGTGCTTTCTACAAAGGACTTAAAGCTCGACGGAGCTCAGGTCATTCTCGATCTTAATCAAGATGGGGGACTGATAAGTGCAGTACAAATGGACATCCCGAAAGCACTTAATTATGTACCTCTATTCGAGATTCCCGAAGAAATTAAAATCAGCGGTTTACGTGCCGATTGGAGCTGGGAGGGAACTTGGGACCAGTGGGTGCTTAACTTCGACACGAAGAATACTACGTTGAATTATAACGGAATAGTAGTGCCGTCGCTTTCTTGTAAAGGACAATGGAAGTGGGGTACCGTTCCTGAGCTCAGTATACCTTCACTTAGTTTAGAGACGAATACAGGTAAGATTAGCGGTGCCGTCGAATTGAAGGGAGCAACTCCTACCCTTTACACCAATCTAAAAGGCGGATCCAACTTAAGCGAACTTTTTGATTTCATTGAAACGGATCTGCTTGTAAATCCCATGGGTTTTTGGAAAGGAGATAACATTTCGCTTACACAAGACTTTCATTCTTGGGAAGATTTTACGCCCGTGGGTATTCCCATTTTCAAAGGGGATATTTCTTTTTTCGAAGGCGCTTTTGCCCTTGCTGGTAGTAACATCTCATTTGAAAAAGTCGAAGCGCAATTAGGTATCGATGGACGGAATATTCAAATCGATAGGTGTTTCTTACAAAGTGGAGAAAATACTGCCGTAGTCACAGGGACCATTTATAACGCATTGGTCGCGAACGGCTACCCAAAGGTGGTTTTAAGTCTAGAAAGTCCGACCATTTCCATCGATCCCTTGCTGTATTGGGAATTTGATGATGACGAATCCAATGAAGAAACCAGTTTCGATTATTCTGTAGCGGTGAAAGTAGACCATGTTAAGCTTGGCGATTTCAACGGTACGAATCTGGTGGGCACAGTATATAATCGCGGTGACTGGATTATGGGAGATGCTATGCGTATTGACGGTTGTGACGGAACGTTGGGTGGAAATTGGGCACTGTACGAAGTCGGTTCAGATAACATACTTAAAGGAGATGTATTCGCAAAGTCTATAGAATTAGACCAATTACTGGCCAGCTTTAACAGTTTTGATATTGAAGATTTAGACGCCTCTAATCTGCTGGGTGAGGCCAGTGCTACTGCTACCGTTTCATTAGCTTTTGATAGCGAATGGGAACAACACAATACAAAAACTGACATCAAAGGGGAAGGCGAGATTAAGGGGGGTACACTGCAAAATTATGCGCCATTACAAGAATTAAGCGCTTTTATAGATAAAGGAGAATTGGATAAAATTGAGTTTCCCTACCTCGCTTCGTCATTTCGCGTCCACGGGGATACACTCCTGCTCCCGGAAATGGAAGTGAAAAATAGTGCACTGAATCTCTGGGTGAATGGCTGGCAAAATTTAGAAACTGACGACCTCCGTTACAGCGTCCGACTGGGTCTAAAAGATCTAGCTATGCGGGGTAAAAATTCAAATAGAGATTTAGGAAATTGGATCGGCGAGGCGGAGAATGAAAACCAACCTTATATCCGACTGGTTGTAGGATGCAACCTGGACGACGTGTGTATAAGTCTCGACCGAGAACGGATCAATAGAAGCTTCAAAGAAGCCATTCAACAGGAACGAGAAGACTTAAAAAACATCTTTAAAAAACCAGAAGAATCAACACCCAAGACTACTCCAGGGAGCGGGACCTTCGAATTACTCTGGCCCGAACAGGACAGTCTTAAGGTGCGTATAGCATCATAAAATCCTTTCGAAACTCCTTAGACGCTTTCTCCAAAGCAATGCGAACGATCAACCGCGAATACAATCCTGATTTAAAGTGTACACTTAAATGGGCTTCAGCCAAAGCCGGATCCATTTGCCAGAGTATTTTCAGTAACCATCCTATCCCCTTTTGGAGAATATCAGGCGCATTCTCAGCGGCTATAGGGGCATAGGCGATAAGCTGCTCGTATTCGCCTTTCTTCAAAAACCACAATTGAGATACTACCGCAGCGCGTCGTTTCCACACATTTGAGCTTCCCAAAAATGCAGTGAGTGTCGAATCATTTTTAGTATCAAAGGCATGACGGCCTAGACATACATGCGCGCATGTATCGACTAAATCCCAATTATTAATACCTTCAAAAGAATCGCAAAGCAAGTCGTGCCAAAATTGGCGGTTCCCTCGCTCTGCGCCGTAGCGTCGTAGGAGTGCAAATAAAGCAGTGTGACGGACTTCATGTATTTGATGAGACAATCCCGTCGAAATCACCTCCGGTGACCAATTCGCAGCATTTGCTTTCGCCACGGCTCGACGATCAGGAACCATTACACCTATGAACACATCTCCTGCGCCATAACCTCCCTCATAGTTTTGAAAATAGCGTGAAAAATCAACAATCCGGTCAGGTTTTGCCAAAGGCGCTATAGCACTTAATATGGGGTGCGTATTACTCATTAGATGCGAACAGCGCATCCAAGGTACCCTGTGAGAGTGGGTGGTATGCCGGCCTTGCTTTTTTATAAATCTCACGTGCCCATTGCTGACGTTTCTCGTCACCGTTTAACATACTTTCATACATGGGCACAATAAATTTTCTGCGACCCACCTTCACTAAAAATTCTTCTACGGTTTTCTTATAGATAGCCGTATCGTAACCCTCGTAATCTGTCTTCAATATGGCTGAAAACCATGCTGCCACAATCTCAGGATTAGGACTTCCACTAAAACCGTAATTCTCATCGGCCAATGCATAATGACCCACAGTTGCACCTCCTGCTTCTAGGCCCCGTATGTAGCGCAACCACTCGTGCGTAGACCAAAATTTAGTGGTCTCAAATGCCGCATAACACATCTGTTTCGCATCGGGTGCCTCAGGTGCTGTGCTCAGCATCATTTTAACAGCTTCATCTACAATAAAGAATCGGTTCGATGCCGGGAAGGGACAATTCACGGGAAGTCCTTTTCCATAGACCCACTGATCTACGCCAATGGCATCCCACTGTTCTTGCGTGAGTAATTGCGCCAGCTCTTGTAAAAACTGTTCCGTAACCATGGTTTTGAATCTATACTTCTCGAAGTAGCCTTTAATAAAACCATCCCAAGTTTCTCGTCCCACAGTCTGCTCACACAATTTCAAGAAATGAAAACCCTTATCGTAAGCAATAGCATTTACACCATCGTCCGGATTCTTGCCCGCTAAATTCTGTTTCAAAATGGTTGCCTCCGGATTGTTCTCGAGCATGTACGCCAATTCTTTTTGGAGGTCGTCATAACTCAATGCAACAAGCATATCCGCGAAATCAGGTCCATACACGCGCTCCATGATGCGCATTTCGAAATAAACGGTAAACCCTTCATTCAGCCAGAAATCATTCCAAGTTCCATTGGTAACAAGATTCCCGCTCCAACTGTGTGCCAATTCATGAGCGATGAGACTCACTAAGCTCAAATCACCCACCACTACCGTAGGCGTAAGGAAGGTCAAACGAGGGTTTTCCATTCCACCAAAAGGGAAGCTCGGCGGCAATACAAGCATATCGTAACGGCCCCAATAATACGGTCCGTAAAGTTCCTCTGCCTTTTCTATCATCTTCTCCGTCTGGCCAAATTCGAAGGCGGCATTACGTACCATTTCGGGTTCAGCATACACACCCGAACGTTCACCTAGTGCGATAAACTCCAAATCGCCAGCACCTAAAGCCATGAGATAACTAGGAATGGGCTGCGGCATCGTAAATTCATAACTACCTGTAGCAGATTTCTGGGTTGGGTTTGAGGCACTCATTAGCGCTAACATCCCCTCCGGAACTTGCACTTTCGCATTGTAAGTAAAACGCACTCCGGGGCGGTCCTGACAGGGGATCCATGTACGTGCGAGAATAGCTTGACTTTGCGTAAATAAAAAGGGCATGCGCTTACCTTGAGTCAATGCCGCCGGAAACCATTGTACCGCTTCCGCGCCTTCCGTGGTAGAATACGTAATGCTTACCTCTTTGGAGTCTGGACTAAGGTCGTATACAACCAAAGCAGAACCCAATAAATCATCTTCTTCCTCAAAGCCCCATTGCGCCTCTTGACCGTCCAGCAGGACCGATTCAATCTGAAGTGCCTTCGTGTCAAAAACCACACGATCCCCATGCGATTCTGATAACGTCCAGACCGCCGTTGCATGAATCTCTTGTGCCTTAAAATCCACATTTGCGTCCCATTCGAGATGCGTTACCGTTGCCTCAGGCGTACTAAAGCTGTGCGGGTCAACGAACAGCTCCGCTCGAAGAGTAGTATCACCAATCATTGGTGGCCGCTCAGCAGTTACGGTATCTACAGTGGTCGTAGGCTGGCAACTAAAAAGTGTAGCCGATGCTAAAAACGCAGCGAAAAGGAAGCTCTTCATTCTCTTCATTTTATGTATTTTTCGAGAAAGTGAATATACCGAACATGAGACAAAAACCCGGACTTCTTTCAAGACTTGTTGTGAGTTCCATTGCCGTTTTCCTGGCCGATTGGATACTTCCCGGTGTCAACATCAGTAGTTTTTCAACGGCCGTTGGCGTTGCCATTGTACTAGGACTTTTAAACGCCACCTTGAAACCACTACTCATCATCATTACCATTCCCCTAACATTCATGAGTTTGGGCTTTTTCCTATTGATCATCAATGCCATTATCATCGGAGTTGCAGACCAGTGGATAGACGGTTTAGAAGTAGCAAGCGTGTGGACAGCCATTCTCTTTAGCCTACTCGTCTCAACAATCAGCTCTTGGATGTACCGTTACGGCGAGCGTCAAGGTTAGAGTACTTTTTTTTCCCAATGCGCTTTAATACCAAAGGTGCTGGATGCCAATGCTAAGAAACTGGGGGTTGCATCGCTTAAATAATAGGTCGTGGTCCCTAATCCTTCTACAGCTTCATCCCAAACCGAAACTACGGCTTCTGCTACTATAGCTGGTGCATCAATCCAATCTACACCGGGGCGTAATTTCGCCGCTGCCTCGCGCAAAAGTGGGTAATGCGTGCAACCTGGAACTATCGCTTCAATCCCGTGCAAAGAAGGATCGTTCAGATAATGCTCAAGCACACTTTCCTCTATTCCCGTGCCTAAAAATCCGTCTTCAATGAGTGGCACTAGCAATGGTGTGGGCAATGCCACTAATTCGTGTGGCACTTTAAATGCTTCTAAGCGCGTTGTGTAGGCGCCGCTTCGCACAGTCGCACGCGTTCCTAATAAAGCTGTTTTCCGTGGATCACTTTCTGCTAATGCAGCCACAACAGGGTCAATAACATTGATAAAGGTCAAATCAGGAAAGGATTCTACTAGTATCGAACCTGCCGCAGCACTCGCGCTATTGCAAGCAATCACAATCACGTCGCATCCCTGATCTGCTAGGAATCCTACAATCTCTCGACTGAAGCTGCGAATGGCTTCGTCACTTTTATCTCCGTACGGTAAATGAAGTGTATCACCAAAATACACCTTATCCACCCCGGGTAGTTTTTCTTCCAACGCATGCAGGACTGTAAGTCCGCCCAAGCCGCTGTCGAATAGTCCTATTTTGCGTTGCTTTTTCACAGCACGCAAAATACCAAATAAAAAGCCCTCCGCGAGCTGCGCTCGCGGAGGGCTTGAAAATATTTTTTTACCCGGCTTAGTTGATGCCTAATTCCGACTTTACCAACGGCAAGATATCCTCACCACCGTCAAGGTAAATCACCACTGCTTTTGATGCCGATGCATCTAAAATGTAAGTGAAACCATTCGCTGAAGCCACTTTTTCTACTGCTGCTTGCGCTTTCTCGCTGATTGGCAACATCAGATCCATCTGCTTGCGCTGTAGCTCTTGTTGTGCACTTTGGTTAAACTGCTGAATGCGCTGACCCATAGTCTGCAACTCCTCATTTTCCTTCTGAAGGCGCAATTCTGTCCAAGTATCCATATTTGCTTGAGCATTTTGCAATTTCGTCATGTATTCTTCCTGCATGGCAGTAGCATCACTTTCTAACTGACCTGCATACTTTTCTATTTCAGCTTGTGCTGAAAGGTATTCTGGCATTACAGAAATTAGTTCATCTACATTGATGTGACCTACTTTTTGCTGGGCAACTGTGGTTCCTGCGAAGCCTAAGGTCAAGGCGATAGCGAGTAATACTCTTTTCATTGTCTTTTGATTTATTTCTTTAAACTATTTAAAACTTCCTCGCTGTAGTCTTTCTCTTTTTTGACAAAGAGCACACCACTTTGAGCACTTTTATCCAGTACCAGTTCTAATTTACGCTTCTGAGCCAATGCCTGAACCGCGCCAAAAACTTTGTCCTGAATGGGCTGGACCAACTGTGTTCGCTTTTCAAAGAGCAAACCGTCTGGTCCGAAATATTTCTGTTGCAAAGCAAGCACTTCTTCTGCTTTCTGCACAATAGCTGCTTCGCGTTTTTCTAAATTTTCTGGGGAAAGCAATATCTGCTCTGCCGCCAATGCATCTTTTAAACTCTGTAAATCACTCTGCAGCGCACTTACTTCACCTGCCCATTGGGTACTGAGCTGATCTACTTGAGCTTTCGCCTGTGCATATTCAGGTAAATTCTTCAGGATGTAATCCGTATCAACAACACCATAGCGCTGCGCCAAGAGCGAAGTGGAAAAGAGTACAGCAAGAAATAATCCTAGTTTTTTCACGGCTTTGAAGGTACTTCAATTAGAACTGTTGTCCAATGATGAAATGAGTCTGCCATCCACTTGCCGCTGCGCCATTCGGCTCAGGGTCAAATCCATAAGCAACATCCACTCCCATCAATCCAAACATAGGCATGTATATACGCAGACCTGCACCTGCACTACGCTTCAAATTAAACGCACGGTAGTCCCAGAAATCATCATAGTTGTTACCGCCTTCCATAAAGATAAGCGGGAAGACTTGTGCAGAAGGATTGTTAGCAATGATGTAACGCATCTCAAACACATATTTATTGTAAAGTGCACCACCACCGCCTGGCGTGATTGAATTGTTAGTGTATCCACGAAGACCTATGATTTCACGACCATCGATTACGAAATTGGCTAATCCATCACCACCCACGTAGAAACGTTCAAACGGCGGTAAACCTAAATCCTTGTTATAGCTTCCTAAATAACCAAATTCTCCGTGAGTACGGATCACTAATTTTGAAGTGATCGGCGCAAACCAATCCGCATTCAATTTCCACTTATGGTATTCCACTAATTTGAAGCGCTCCTCTGACGAAAGACTCTTATAGTCGATATCATCACGCAACAAGCTAAACGGGGGCGTCAATTCCGCAGCGAAACTGATTTGTGAGCCGCGCGTAGGGAATATGGGGACGTCTGTATTGTTACGGCCCAACGTGAATTTGTAGTTGACATTGTTTGAGATTCCTTTGTTGTAGTTCAAGAATCCGGTTGGGAAGTTGTTCAAATTAAAGCGGCGAAATTCCAACCCTTGGTACAAGGTGAAATAATCGTCCGGCCACTTCAAGCGTTGACCCAATCCAAAATTAATACCCGTGATCAATAGGCTTTGACGGTTAGGATCGCTTGCTTGTACACCGTTACTTTGAACATTGTGGTAGATGGTTCCAGTAAAACTATTTGGCTTCTTACCACCCAACCAAGGCTCCGTAAAGGACGCATTGTAACTCTGGAAATACAGTCCGTTTGACTGCGCGCGAATATTAATGGTCTGACCATCACCGGTAGGTAAGGGCTGCCATGCACGCTTATTGCCGATATTTTTTGCTGAGAAGTTGTTAAAGTTCAAACCCAGTGTACCTACCACACGGTTGGCACCCCAACCTCCTTGTAGCTCAAGCTGCGAAGTCGACTTTTCGACAACAGTATATTCAAGGTCTACCGTACCTGTTTGAGGATCTGGCACCGGATTTACACCGATCTGCGTTTGATCGAAATAACCCAATTGCGATAACTCACGAATAGTACGTTGAATCATTGCCTTTGAAAATAGATCCCCTGGACGGGTTCTCACCTCGCGGTAAATAACATGGTCGTTTGTGCGCTCATTCCCGGTGATGCTGACTTTGCGAATGGTAGCCTGACGTCCTTCTTGAATACGGATTTCTACATCAATAGTATCGTTCTGAACATTCTTTTCGATGGGGACCACTTGAGAAAAGAGGTATCCATTATTCAAATATATTGAAGCAACGTCGTTTCCATTTGCATCGAAGCTCACGCGTTCATTTAAATGCTGACTGTCGTAAATATCGCCGCGATTGATTTTTAAAATACTACGCAACAAAGGGGTATCGTATTTCGTATTCCCTACGAACGAGATGTCTCCGAAATAATATTTACGACCTTCTTCTACCGTAATTTCAATATTGATGAGTTCTTCGTCGACACGGTAGTTCGTATCGCGAATGATACGAGCATCGCGGTACCCCATGCCGTTGTATTTCGCAACCAACGCACGTAAATCTTCACGGTACTCCTTTTTGCGAAGCTTTGAAACCTTAAAGATGGCTTTGCCTTTCATCTTCGTGTTCTTCATTGCTTTCAACAGGACCTTATCCGCCACCGCTTCATTTCCTACAAAGGAAATTTCTCCAATTTTCACACGTTCGCCTGACTTGACTTTGAATCCTAAAATTACCGCGTTGTTAAAAGATGTATCACGCTCTTGGGTAATATCGACTGAGGCATTTAAATAGCCTTTTTCGCGGAAATAGGATTGAATCTTGTTACGGCTCATGACTACAAGATTCTCATTCACCACTTTTCCAGCGCGCAGGTCTAACTCTTCACGAATATCGTCCTTCCACGTTTTTTTAACGCCTGTGATAAAATACTTACTCATCTTCGGCAGCTCCTTCAAGCGAATGTCTAAATAGACTTTCTTTCCACTCTTATTCACTACGCTAAAGGTGATGTTTTCGAAAAGTTGCTGGCGCCATAGGGTGCGAATGGCATCTGATATTTTTGGGTCAGGGAATTGTATATTATCTCCTACACGAATATTGGTAAGCATAATTACGACGTTAGGATCTAAATCCTGTGCACCACTTACCGTAATGCCGGCTACCTCGTAGTCAATTCCTGGAATGAGGCCAAAATCACCGTTTTGAACCACCTGTGCAGTGGTTGTGAAAGTAAAGAGGGTGAGTATAAGTGCCCAAAGGGTATTCTTCATGTCTTTATTCTGCAGTTAACTGTTCTGTGGTTTGCCCGAATCTGCGCTCACGTTTTTGAAAAGCCGCAATAGCATCGTATAAACCGGTTGCGTCAAAATCTGGCCACAAAACAGGCGTGAAATACAACTCTGCATAAGCAAGTTGCCACAACATATAGTTGCTGATTCGCTGCTCGCCACTGGTTCTGATCATGAGATCCGGATGCGGCATTCCGGCGGTAAACAAATGTTGTTCCACTGCCGCTTCATTAATGTCTGCAGGAAGTATCGTTCCTTCAGCAACTTTTTGAGCAATCTTGCGAATGGCTTGCACCATTTCATCCTGTGAGCCGTAGCTCAACGCAAGCGTCAAAGTTAACCCATCATTCTTTGCTGTAGCTTGAATAACAGACATTAACTTTTTATTTGCTTTTGAGGGTAAGGTTTCTACATTTCCGATAGCACAGAGACGCACGTTATTGCCCATTAATGTGGGTAATTCTTTCTCAAGCGCGGTCATCAGGATATTCATTAGTGCGTCCACTTCCGCTTTAGGTCGATTCCAATTTTCAGTAGAAAAGGCATAAACAGTGAGGTAGTTTAAGCCTAATTCTGCCGATGCTGTTGTTATTCTTCTTAATGCCTCTACCCCGACCTCGTGACCGCGAACGCGCGACATAAAACCTTGCTGTTTTGCCCAACGACCATTACCGTCCATTATGACCGCAATATGCTCAGGCATGTGCTCAGGGTCTAACCCGGCATTCAGCCGATTAGCTTTAAAAACTTTAGAATCCACTGCAGCGTTCATCTCGGGGACTTAGGTTGTAAAAAATGGTCAGTCCGGCAAAAATAGTCCAATCTCGCTGTTCAGCAACGCCTCGAGCCAATCCATTTGAATAAGAGACGTTTCCAGGGTTTGAAAAATAAGCTGCAACAGTATTTCGCTCCTCTTCTAATGCAGCGGATTCAACATAATCTCCGCTGGTATCGTCCATGTAATCGGTACCGTACCTGCGCCAGCCTAATTCCGCCGCCAGACTGAAATCGCGACCTAAACTCTGACGATAGCCCATGCCAAAAGGAACGGAGAGCGTGGCATTTCCGTAGAACAATTGATCGCTTAGCTCCGTCTGCTGACCTTCTGTACCTAACTCACGTAGATTGTGCCATTCGTCTTGGTAAAAACCTTGTGGGTTATAAAAAGTTAAACCCAATCCGCCGAAAACATAAAAAGAACGCTTGAATTTCGTCCCGGTTCCATACGGCCAGAAATTAAACTCCGTCATGTAGCTGAATTCGGAAATTTCTGTTCGAAAGGCAATCCCTCGATTTAATTTAAAGTCGTCTTTCGCCCAAGCGTCAGACGCGCCTACGAAGCCGCGGTAATAATTCATTCGCGTACTCCAATGCCAGTTGTATTGGCGGCGTAAGGTGATTTGACCCACCGGCTGGTTGGGCATGAATCCATAGATCCCCTGTGCGTTGGTTCCAACCGCACCAACATCGCCATGAAACAATGTTCCAGAGCCGCCTAAACCCAACTCATAAAATTGGGCATGAAGGAAAGAACTGCTAAAAAGCAGGAAGTAAAGGATTGCTTTTTTCATGAATTAGTTCCTGTAATCTAACCCCCAGCTTAATTTATTCCGGAGCGTAGATGGGAAATCTTGTAGTTCAGTTTGCACTAATGCGATACGGAAATCGGCCTTTTGAATAAAGAGTTCCGTGGTCGTATCAAAACTGTGTATTCGACTGTCCAATGATGTTAAAAATTCGTTTTCTCGGCTTTCTACACGAAGGCGGAGCGTGTTATTGTCAGAGATAACGAAAGGACGCATGGTCAAATTGTGCGGAGCAATAGGAGTAAGGACAAAATTTTCACTGTTTGGCATTATAATGGGGCCGCCACAACTCAAACTATACCCGGTGGAACCCGTTGGTGTGCTCACGATTAAGCCGTCTGCCCAGTAACTATTTAAATACGCGCCGTTCAAATAAGTATGTACAGTAATCATGCTGGTCGTTTCCTTACGTGCGATAGTAATCTCATTAAGCGCAAAATTTGGCTTGACCACACGGTTGCACGAGGTACGAATCTGTAAAAGTGAACGAAAGTCCAGTTGGAATCTGCCACTAAAGAGGGCATCTAATGAAGTCTCAATATTACTTTTTGCAACATTTGCTAGGAAACCTAATCGGCCCATATTGATTCCTAAAATAGGAATGTCCTTATTCTGTATCAGTACTGTTGCATCGAGTATGGTCCCGTCTCCCCCCAAAGAAATGAGAAAATGCGGATCGAAATTTTCCAATTCTTCCTCGTCGGCGAAGGTCGAAAAATGCATTTCAGGAAATTCTTCCGCTTTAATTTCGTCGCATGCCCCAGCCATGGTATGATATACTGCAAAATCGACGCCTTCTTCCACCAATTTCTCTAATACCACCTCTAAGTAAGGCAGGTTCGTTGCTTTTGGTGTGCGTCCAAAGAGTGCTATTCTCATGAGTATTTCAAATAGTTCATTAAATGGTCGTAACGTTCGCGGTAATCGGCATCGTACGATTCATCGCCAAAGATACCTTCTATTTCGTAGCCGTAGCGTTGTAAACTCTTGATAATAGGTGCTGTATGTTCTAAATTAAGCTTCAATGTCAGCTCAAGAGCGGTTTCGTTCGCTTGATGTGTCATCCATAATCCTAAAAGCTTAGCATCATTGTGTTCTACTGCGTGTGCAATGTCTATAACACTGTATTGGTCTGTTGCAATACTCACCACGAGAATGGCACCTGATTGGAGCAGAGTAGGTGTTGCTCTAAAAAACTCTAGAATATCAGATAATAAGTAAGAATTGATATAGCGCCCTTCTTTATTGACTACGGGGACCAGCGTAATCCGATGCTGGGTGCAGACTTCCATGATCTCGAAAAAATGAGCATCTTCTATCACGTGAGGCACAAAAGCAGGGCGTAATGCGCTCTGAACATGCGAAGTATCGTCTTGGGATTCATAAAGTGCATCTTCGCTCAAAAGCCCGACATACATACCTTCATTCGTCACCACAGGAAGATGACTAATTTTTAGATCCTCCATGAACTCCAAAGCCTCCGCTATTGTTGTCTGCGGAAGAATCCCTTTAATGGGCTCTGTATGTAGTGTTTCTTGTAACATTTCATAACAAACATAGCCCTTTTCTTTAGCTTTGCCCCCATGAACGATCACACAAAACTCAGCGTAAATATCAATAAGATTGCCACCCTTCGAAATGCTCGGGGCGGCGATGTACCTAATGTTTTAAATGTCGCACTCGATTGTGAGCGTTTTGGAGCCGAAGGAATTACGGTGCACCCAAGGCCTGATCAGCGTCACATTCGTTACAGCGATGTGGCAGATTTAGCTTCTGCGGTGACCACTGAGTTTAATATAGAAGGGTACCCAAACGAAGAGTTTATTGCGCTCGTGCTAGCGCATCGACCTGCACAAGTCACCTTAGTTCCCGACCCTCCAGGGGTTTTGACTTCAAATGCCGGTTGGGACGCCATTGAACACAAAGAACTCTTGACAGAGGTTATTGCAACTTTTAAAAAAGCAGAAATTCGCACTTCCATTTTTATTGAAACCGATCACGAGCAAATTGCAGCAGCAAAAGCCACCGGTACAGATCGAATCGAATTATACACCGAATCGTATGCCATTGGTTATGCCAAAGATAGCGCTGCCGCAGTTGCCCCTTATGTACGCAGCGCAGCCTTTGCGAAAAGCATTGGCCTCGGTGTCAATGCCGGTCACGATCTCAACTTAGAAAACCTCAGCTTCTTTGCTCAAAATCTTCACGGAAGTTTAGACGAAGTAAGCATCGGTCACGCATTGATTGCTGATGCACTTTATTTGGGACTCCACAATACCATTCAACAATACAGGAACTGTTTAAACCCGTCTGCATGGAAGTAGTGCCGTTGTTCTCGAAAGTCTACGGCGACGGCGCACCACTGATTATCCTACACGGATTGTTCGGTATGGGAGATAACTGGGCGACGCATGCAAAACACTGGGCTGGCTTAGGATGGGAAGTACATGCTATAGACCAGCGCAACCACGGAAAGTCACCACATCATGGCGTGCATAACTACGATGTAATGGCCGGTGATCTGGAAGCCTATATGGACGCAAAAGGATTGAATACTGCGGTCATCTTAGGGCACAGCATGGGTGGAAAAACAGCCATGCACTTCGCCGTGAGCCGTCCGGAGCGTGTTCGGGCCTTAATCGTCGTAGATATAGCACCAAAGGCATACCCCATTCATCACCAAGGCTATATAAATGCAATGAAGTCCGTCGATTTTAATGCTGTTCAATCGCGCAGTGCAGTAGATGCCATTCTTGCGAAAAGCGTTGAAAATGCTGGCATACGCCAATTCTTTATGAAGAGCTTACATTGGCAGACTAAAGAAAAATTAGCATTCCGGTTCAATCTCGATGCCCTCGAAGACCAGCTACAAGAGGTAGGTACACCTTTGGAATTTGGCTACTTTGATCGTCCCACTTTATTCATCGCAGGCGGCGCAAGCGGCTACATTGTAGCGGAAGACGAAGATGCTATTTTAGACCATTTTCCTGCGGCACACATAGAGACTATTGCCAATGCCGGACACTGGGTGCATGCAGAAGCTCGAGAACCGTTCTCAGTATTGGTAGTTGACTTCCTCGAAGATTTAGTCTAGAACGTCTTTAAGTTCAAAATGCAAGTAATGCACCTGTCCCTGACGTTTTACGAGCGCATCGGCTACATCGGGCTTGCCTAAGAATACCCAAGCTTTATTACTGAAGTCGTAACGCTCAAGCGGTTGCGTTAATAATCCACGATCCAATTTATCATTGCGATTGGCATCTTCATATACCTGTACCATAAAACGTTCGGGCAGTTGCACATCAACATACACCGTGTCTCTGGAAGACTGTATATCTTCAAAGCCCACTGTAATTCGTTCTTCATTCGCATCTAACACTTCATATGCAATCCGAGTAGGATACTGCTCAGCGGCAGCACAAGTGAAGTATAGACCCTCTTTTTCTTGGGCCACTAAAGTGCTTGCGTAACAAGCGAAAATCAAAAGAATTTTTTTAGTCTTCATATTCGATCTCCACCCCTTTTTTAGCTAAAAGTGCACCGTTTGCTTTGAGCGAATCTAGGACTTCTTCATAAATAGGTATGAATACTGTTGGGTTGTCGCTGTAAAAAGCGAAGCTTGATTTGAATTGCTCCTCAGTAATCCCGTGCTTTTCATAGACCTTCGCATAGTAATCTTCGATACCGTTCGTATCGCCAAGCATGATAGAACCGTTTCGCGCACCTTCTATTACGTGAATATCTACCAAAATCGGCATCATCTGTTCTTGCGCCAATATATGCTCAGGAGTCTTAACCTCGGGAGAAGCGCACCCTATAAAAAGGACGAATAGTACGCTTACTGCACAGTTCCCAAGTCGCATCATTTTCTAGTCTCTATCAAATACTAAACGTGTGCCCAGGACACTATCGTCTATTTTGCCTTCTTTGAACGCAAGATGCCCGCCTACAAAAGTGTGTGTCACTTTAGATTTAAACAGGGTTCCTTCGAAAGGTGACCATCCGCATTTGTACAATATGTTTTGCTTGTTCACGTTCCAGGGCTGGTTGGGCTCAACCAAAACTAAATCTGCATGGTATCCTTCGCGCAAAAAACCCCGCTCCTCCATTCGAAACAAAATTGCCGGATTGTGACACATTTTTTCTACCATTTTTTCAATCGTAATGGTTCCGTCGTGCACCCGTTCCATCATTGCTGGAAGGGCGTGTTGAACTAATGGGCCTCCAGAAGGTGCATTCAAATACGTATTCTCTTTCTCTTCAAGGGTATGTGGTGCGTGATCCGTAGCGATTACATCTAAACGATCATCCAGAACAGCTTTCCAGAGCGCATCTCTATCTTCCGCAGTCTTTACCGCTGGGTTCCATTTGATATGGCTGCCTTTTTTCTCGTATTGACTATCGTCAAACCACAAATGGTGTACACAAACTTCCGAAGTGATCCTTTTCTCAGCTAACGGTTTTCGGTTAGAAAACAACTTTGTTTCTTTTCCGGTGCTAATGTGAAAAACGTGAAGGCGGCTGTTGTATTTCTTAGCTAAATTCACGGCTGTAGAAGAACTTAAATAACATGCCTCTTCGCTGCGAATCACTGGATGCTGTGCCATAGGAATATTGTCCCCAAACTCGGCTTTTGCACGCTCCAAGTTTGCTTTTATAGTCGCTTCGTCCTCGCAATGTGTAATGAGTTGATGGTCCAATTGGAAAATACCCTCTAAGGTTTTCTGCTCGTCTACCAACATATTGCCTGTAGAAGAGCCCATGAAGATTTTTATCCCGGCTACATCACGCTTACTCACCTTTTTCAACTCTTCCAAGTTGTCGTTTGAAGCGCCCATATTAAAACTGTAATTGGCCAACGAAACCTGAGCGGCACGTGCATACTTCTTCTCTAGCTCCTCGATAGTGAGGGCAGCCGGCTTGGTATTGGGTTGCTCCATGTAGGAGGTAATTCCTCCAGCTACCGCAGCACGTGATTCTGAATGAATATCGCCTTTATGTGTAAGCCCCGGCTCTCTAAAATGTACCTGGTCGTCTATAATTCCTGGCAAAAGGAATTTACCATTCGCATCAATAATAGTTACGTTTCCATTTTTCGGTCCTATGGAGACGTCTATTTTAGCGATTCTGCCGTTTTCTACGAGTAAATCACCTTCAATGACTTTACCCTCATTGACTATGCGGGCATTTTTAATGAGATACGATTTCAACATTTATGAGTAGCGATTATTTAGGGTTTGGTAAACCAACTCCAAATTTTCAATTTTATAACACCAAAGATGGCTTCTTTGATAATACCGCTTGACATTTTACTTGTGCCTTCGGTGCGATCGGTAAAAATAACTGGGACTTCCTGGACAACCAGCCCTTTTCGCCAAGCCGTAAATTTCATTTCAATCTGGAACGCGTAACCAACAAAATGGATTTTTGAAAAATCAATCGCAGCTAAAGTGTCGCGCTTGTAGCATTTAAAACCGGCAGTAGCGTCTTGAATGGGCATTCCAGTGATGAAACGAACGTAAACAGAGGCGAAATAGCTCAACAATACTCTACTCATAGGCCAATTCACCACATTTACGCCTTGAACATAACGTGAACCGATACTTACATCTGCACCACTTTCGCATGCCTCAAGCAATCTAGGTAAATCCTCTGGGTTGTGTGAAAAATCACAGTCCATCTCGAAGACGTAGGGATAGTTTCGAGCCAAAGCCCACTTAAAACCGTGGATATAAGCCGTTCCTAATCCCAACTTTCCCGTGCGTTCTTCTAAATGAATCCGTCCCTCATGGGCTTGCATTAACTTCCGCACCACTTCCGCTGTTCCGTCTGGTGAACCGTCATCCACAATCAATACCTCATAACCCCCAGGCAAAGCCATGACGGTGTTGAGCATCTTTTCGATGTTTTCAATCTCGTTGTATGTAGGTATAATGACTAATGCGCGTGACATGCGACAAATGTAGGAAAGAAAGCGCTAGTTTAGTGGTATGAACTGGGATGTGTATACACGAAAAATTCACTGGAAGATTGCACTCATTGCATTCGGGACAATCATTGGCCTTGCTTCTTTGTTTTACACGGAATCCTTCCTAAAAGAATTGCGCGCGGAAGAGGAACTAAAAATTAAGCGCTGGGCAGAAGCCGTAGAGGCGGTCTTCTTTGCAGAAGATGATGCAAATCTTAGCTTCTACACCCAAATCATACAAGACAATAAGACCATTCCTGTCATCCTTACCGATAGTGAGGGTACCATTATTGCGCACCGCAACCTCAAAACTCCGGAGAGCAATCCCGAAAAATACCTTGCCCGAAAATTAGAAGAATTTAAATCTAGCGGTAGTGTTTTGGAAAATTCATACGCAGATGGGCAAATCAATTTCCTCTATTACAAAGGGTCCAACCTACTCACGAAATTACGCCTCTACCCGCTCATCCTATTGGGCGTGATCGGTGTGTACATGCTCATCAGCTATATGGCGTTTTCGAATGCCCGACGCTCTGAACAGAATAAAGTTTGGACCGGTATGGCTAAAGAAACTGCGCACCAGATAGGTACTCCACTGAGTGCATTGATGGGCTGGTTAGCCTATCTTAAGGAACAGTATCCTCAGGAAATTGCATTCGGGGAAATGGAAAAGGACATTGACCGATTAACGGATATTACGGATCGCTTCAGTAAAATAGGATCACAACCCGAGCGAACGGACGATAATCTTGACGAGACTGTATTGCGAACGGTGGAATACCTGAGGAGCCGATTGGGTAAGAAAGTAACGCTTTCCCTCGAAATGGAGGGGGAAAACGCATCGAATCACAACAGGCAACTGATCAGCTGGGTCCTGGAAAATATGATTAAAAATTCTGCGGATGCAATGGACGGTGCGGGGGAAATCGTTGTCGAAAAGAAAATACAATCGGGCCGCGCTGTAGTGAGAATAAGAGATACTGGTCGAGGCATTGCTCCTGCCGACCAACGCAAAATTTTCGAACCGGGTTTCACGAGTAAAAGTCGTGGATGGGGATTGGGTCTTAGTCTCGCTAAACGCATTGTCGAGGAATACCACGGTGGAAAATTAACACTTGAGCAGAGCATTCCCGGAGAAGGAACAACGTTTAAAATTTCGCTTCCGCTGGCTTAATGAACGCAACCACGCTCTATTTACACATCCCCTACTGCAAACAGGCCTGTCATTATTGTGACTTCCATTTTTCAACGCAACGCTCAACTGAATCTGCTGTTCTTGAGGCAATGCATGCAGAAATGGAAGCATGCGCGCAGCATGAACCCTGGAATGGCAGTCGGATCAATAGTCTTTATTTTGGAGGTGGAACCCCCAGCTTTTTAGCGGTTACGGATCTTGCACAACTTATTGTTAAGGCACAGGCATTATTTTCATTTAATGCTGCTGCAGAAATCACTCTAGAAGCCAATCCTGATGATATCACACCCGAAAAATTAGAAGCTTGGCACAGTATAGGAATAACGCGATTAAGTATAGGTCTACAGAGTTTTGATAACCTTGAACTTCAGTCCATGAACAGAGCACACGATGCATCGCATTCCGTGCAATGCTTAGAATGGATCGCTAATAGTCCTGTCCAAAATTACAGTGTAGACTTTATGTACGGAATGCCGGGGAGTACAGTAGAAAGCTGGAAGCGACAATTGGACCAATTGGCCACCTACCTTCCACCGCACCTCAGCTGCTATGCCCTC
>CATAQZ010000218.1 GCA_949487015.1 Flavobacteriales bacterium UBA4585 | reverse complement strand
TTGCTACTTTTGAATATTCTTTTGAGGACTAATTCAATCTCTTAGCTGCGCTTTTAACTGTTTTTCTAGCGCTTCTTCATCTACACCTTCAAGTGCGAGGAACACTGGATCTTCCCCCGTACAATTGATTCGTAGTATTTTCCCGTAAGGCTTGTCTAACAGTAGGCGGTAGTGTACCCCTTTAAGCCCTCTAAACTTACCTTTGGCGACACTTCCTGTGGAGTATCCATGGAGTCTAGAGCTGATTTCAGGTAACGCATCCAACAGCTCTAAAGACTCGATTTGTTCAAATGGAATAACAACACCGTAAGGCCCTTCGATTTCTATCGATTGATCGGTCCAAACAACCGTATTTTCTCTATCGGACCAGAATAACATACCCACCACAAATACAAGCGTGAATAACAATACAGCCAATCCAATCCAAAATTGGTTTCTGGTATTTTTCGACTGCTCTAGCGTGTACTTGCGCGTTTGCCAAAAGAAATAGAGGTAGGCCAAGAGGGGGGTTACACCTAAATGGTAACCGAGCCAATGCTCATTTACAACATAAAGGAGTAGACCTAAAGCGGTAAATCCTACGCCAAACCATTGGTGAAATCGCTTAAAATCTACGAGGTATTCCTTCAAAGGAAACGATTTCTGGTCCTCTCTATTCATGGTATTGTAGCCACTTAAAAGCATGGATGCATTGCCCTCAGTAATGAGGTAGGCCATTCCATAAAACAATGCTCCCAGTCCCAGTATAATTAAAAGCATGAGCGTGATATAAGTTATGATGATTGCTGACCAAAGTAGGAAATTTGAATCAAGTTTTACCGCATGAAGATATTGAACTACACGCTACTCCTCTTTAGCTTCAGCGCATCTTTGATGGCGCAGGAGCATCATGTTCCAGCACCTGATCCGCATCACCACCGTCATCCGCTTAGAGTTGCAGTTTTAATGGGGCACGGTGTGGTTCCAGAAGTCGACGGCGGAGTCTTGTTTGTGCCAACTTGGGGATGGGATGTAGATTACCATTTGTCCGATCGTTGGTCTTTGGGCTGGCATAGTGATATCGAATTGGAGAACTACCTCATTTTAAATGACATCGGTGAAGAGGTGTTGCTTAAAACGCCCTTAGTCTCTACGGCAGATGTTTTTTATCGAATCAACCATAACCTCATACTAGGTGCTGGACCTGGCTTGACTGTTGAAAATGGGATATGGAAACCTATTGTAAGAATTGGTATCGAAGGTGAAGTTCCAATGAACGACCGGTGGGAGTGGACACCTACCGTTTATATGGATCAGCGCATGGATGGACGTCAAGTATGGACGCTAGCACTGGGAGTAGCACATTACCTGTGATTAACGCTTCTCTCGCTTCCCTTCTAGTTCAATAAGTGCGTTACGTAATCTTGCGGCTTCAATAAAGTCTAAACTTTTAGAAGCAGATTCCATAGCCTTTCGTGTCGCACGTATTTCGCTTTCAAGATCTTCAGGCGTATAGTAATTCATGGCTTTCTCCGCCGACTTTTGCTGGTCTCGACTGATTTCATAATCCATATTCCTGCTTACGGCACCGGATTTCGCTAAAATTTCTGCTCTGCTGGTTTTCAATGCCTTCGGTTCTAAACCATTGGCTTTATTAAAGGCATCTTGTTTTTCCCTGCGACGTTCTGTTTCTTCCATGGTCGCTCTCATGCTATCGGTGATTTTATCGGCATATAATATGGCTCTACCGTTCACATTACGCGCCGCACGACCTATGGTTTGGACCAGTGAACGTTCACTGCGTAGAAAACCTTCTTTATCTGCATCCAAAATAGCAACTAGACTTACCTCAGGGAAATCTAGACCTTCACGTAAGAGGTTTACTCCTATAAGTACATCGAAAACGCCTAAGCGCAAATCACGCATAATCTCTACGCGCTCCATCGTGTCTACATCACTGTGAATATATCGACACCGTATATCGTATCTAGTAAGGTATTTCGTTAGTTCTTCGGCCATTCGTTTCGTCAGTGTAGTAACGAGCGTGCGTTCTTCGAGTGCTGTACGCTTACGAATCTCATCCATTAGATCATCGACTTGATTTTCCGTTGAACGTACTTCTACAATGGGATCTAAAAGTCCTGTGGGACGAATGACTTGTTCGGCGTATACACCGCCGCTCAAACTAAGCTCATAATCTGCAGGTGTTGCACTCACGAAGAGTGCTTGTCCGCGTAATTTTTCGAATTCTTCAAACTTTAAAGGACGGTTATCCATTGCCGCGGGTAGACGAAACCCATATTCTACAAGATTTTCTTTTCTCGATCGATCTCCTCCATACATGGCTCGTACCTGTGGTAACGTCACATGACTTTCATCGACTACCAATAGGAAATCTTCCGGGAAATAATCTAAAAGACAGAACGGGCGGACCCCGGGCGCTCGTCCGTCAAGATAACGGGAGTAATTTTCGATACCTGAACAATAGCCCAATTCTCTAATCATTTCAAGATCAAAGTTGGTTCGTTCTTCGAGTCGTTTCGCCTCCATTCTTCGGTCGACTTGATTGAAGTGATCCACCTGACTCATCAGGTCGTCTTGAATATGATGAATAGCATTTTGAAGTTGATCCTTTTCCGTCACGAATAGATTCGCTGGAAAGAGACGCATTTCGCTCATGTTTTCAATCTTCGAACCGCTTATTGGGTCCATATGCTCTATGCTCTCAACTTCATCGCCCCAGAAGCTGATTCGAAAAAAGGTTTCGGCGTAAGCGGGAAAAATATCGACGGCATCCCCCTTTACTCTAAAAGAACCTCGTTTAAATTCAGCGGTAGTTCTCGCATAAAGTGCGTTGACAAATTTGTGCAGCAATGCTTGACGCGAAATAATTTCGCCCACTTTAAGGTTGACCACGGAATTGTTAAAGGCCTCTGGATTCCCCATCCCATAGAGACACGAAACAGAAGCGACTACGATTACATCGCGGCGACCTGATAATAACGAAGAGGTGGTGCTCAGACGTAACTTCTCAATTTCGTCGTTGATACTTAAATCCTTCTCGATATACAGTCCTGAGGACGGCACGTATGCTTCAGGCTGGTAATAATCGTAATAGCTTACGAAGTATTCTACGGCATTCTCTGGAAAGAATTCTTTCATCTCACCGTAGAGTTGTGCCGCAAGTGTTTTATTGTGGCATAAAATTAATGTCGGCCGTTGCGTTCGCTCAATCACGTTGGCTACCGTAAAGGTTTTACCGGACCCGGTAACACCCAATAGAACTTGATCAGCGATTGCATCGTTCAAGCCTTCCACAAGTTCAGTAATGGCCTGCGGTTGATCCCCCATGGGCTCAAAAGGGGCTTTCAGCTTAAACTCCATCCTCGATTATTTCAACAAACTATTGAATAATTTACGTAGAGCGGTTAGTTCTTCTACTCGGGCTTTATGTGCTTCAATTTTACCTAAAGCAGCATCGAGTAGGGGATTGCCTTTGGCTCCAGAGAAGAAAGCTATATTATTCTCGAGTTGGTGCAATTCTTTTTTGGCTTTATCCATTTCTTCACGGATCCAGCTGCGTTGTCGGTGCAAGCCGTCTTGGTCGTCTGCCTCAACAAGCGCTTTAACTTTCGCTTCGAACATTGTGCGCTCAAGAACGGAAGGTTCTAATCCCAAAGCACTCACTTTTTCCGAAAGTAGGGTGTCGAAGTCTTGATCAATCTTTCTATTACGACCGGTAAGTACTCCGATTGCCGAAAATTGTTCGCTTGCCTCTATAGCCTCTTCAATAGTCCCAATTTTAGCTTTCTTTAAATCTGCGAGCGCTTTTTGTTTAGACTCAACCACTGCATTGTCTTGCGCCGTTTTTGCCTTGCGCTCGCCTTTAAGTCGGTCAAAAAAGTGATTACAGGCTGCTCTGAAGGCTTCCCATAATTTATCACCTTCTTTCTTCGGCACGTAGCCGGTATTCTTCCAGTCTGCCTGGGCTTGTTTGAGTTGCTGAGAAGCACCTGCTATGTCATCAGAATCTTTCAAACTTTCGGCAAGAGCGATCAAAGCTTTTTTCTTCTCCAGACTTTCACGTTGGCGTATTTTTTCTTCTTTATAGAAGTCATTCTTCGCTTTATTAAAACCGCGCTGAGCGGCTTTATAAGCTTCCCATACAGTGTCGTTTTCGTCACTTTTTACAAAACCTATTGCCTTAAATTCTGCACGTAAAGCTTCAAGTGCTTTACTAGATTTTTGCCATCCGCTGTGTTTTACGGGAAGTTCTGAGGTTAATGCTTCGATTTTTTCAACTACCACTCTTTTAGCCGCAATCTTCGTTGCGTTGATTTCAAGCAGGTTCTCATTGTACTGGTCGCGAAGCTCATGCACTTTTGCAGTTGCAGCTTTTAATCGGTCCCACAAAGCGTCTTTATGTTCCCGAGGAACTGGACCAATTCTTTTCCATTTACTATGCGTCTGTTGTAAAGTTCTGAATAGTCCAGGGCTTGCACCTTCTTGGGTCTTATCCTCTAAGGCTTGGCATAAGGCAACTTTTTCGTCGTAATTATTTTGGTAGTCTTTTTCGATAAGATCGTACGCCAAACGTAAAAAGTTGAAGAAGTTGTCTACGTGGTGGTTGTAGTTAGCCCATACCGTACGAGCGTCCGCTTTTGGAACTAATCCAGTCTGATTCCAGCGCTCACGTAATGCTTTAAAGGTTTCGTATTTCTCTTTTGCAGATCCCTCAGCCATGGGGAGGGCTTTCACCTCTTCAATAATGGCTGTTTTTACTGCTAGGTTAGTGCTTAACTCAGCTTCCAGTTGTGTATAATGTGCGCGCAATCTATCCCTATAACCTCCATAGAGGATGCCTAATGTTTTGCGTTGCGGTTGATCAAACTCAAAGTCTATGATATTGCCACCTTCTTCTAAATAAGTAGCCTTTGCAGCATCTCTTTCTGCGTTTAATTCTTGTAAGATTCTTGACCTCCCACTTTCTACAATGCCTTTGATGCGTTGAGGTTCGAATTCTTTGATATGCTTCTCGATACTTTCTAAAGCAGCTTCAATGCTTAAAGAATCAAAATCTGGGATGGCCAATTTTTTGTCTTTTGGCGCTTCGTGATCTTCCTCTGCTTCTACAGCTTTTACTTCCTCATTTACTTCAGAATTATTTTTCTCTTGAGCTGCATCAACAGCAGTATCAGTGGATTCAATTTCTCCGTCCGTTGAGGTTTCGGCAACCGCCTCTGGTGTAGCGGTCTCGCCTGTTTCAGGTGTATTCTGCTGTTCTTGATCTTCTAGCATCATCGTCTACAAATTTTTGTAGTAAGCGGCACGGAACAATTTCCATGCTTTATTCGCTTGCTCAGTTAACATTATTCTTCCATCTACACTGCGCGCTTCTGCATCATTAGCAGCTTGCAGCAGGGGCGTTGGAAGCGGGTTGTAAATTAGGTCAAATATCGCGAATTCCGGGCTTATAACGCCATAAGGAATAGGTAAATGCACATCAGTATAATCAGGTCCACCCAGCGGTGTACAATTGATCCATAGCTTGTGTGTTTTAAAATCTTCAGCGGTCAGTGCATTGTAATTGTCAGGACCTGGCTTTCTGGTGAGCATCTTTGCTGATATACCGCGTTGATTAAGGACATATTGAACGGCCTTTGCTGCGCCGCCCGTACCGAAAATAAGCGCACTGGTTGATTCCGAATTTAATTCATCAAGCGCTTTTTCAATACCGGTACAGTCCGTGTTGTATCCTACTAATTTCCCCGATTCTAGTACAATAGTATTCACGGCCCCAATAGCTTTCGCGGTGGGATCTATCCGGTCTAGTAAAGGAAGTACTGCTTCTTTCAGAGGGATAGTCACGTTACATCCCGTTAATTCGTGTGTCGTAAAAAGGTGTTTTAGTTCCTCGAGTGTGACGGAGCGCATTGGAAATAAGCGGTAGGAACCGTTTATTTCCGAAACGTCCATAAAGCCATGATAAAGATCAGGACTGAGGCTGTGTTCGATAGGAAAACCTATGAGCCCTAACTTAATCATCTATTGTATGGGTTTAGATTTTTGAGTGCCTGCCCATTCTAAACCGAAGACAAGCGCAGCACCAGTTAATCCGAGGACTAAGGCCACAAGCCAAAGTTCGTCTGGCGCTAAATTTTGAGTAACGATAGGGACGATTTCCTCTTCAGGTGTTCCTTGATGCTTTGTGAATGTCACCAAAACTTCTTTCCAAGGCCAAATCTTATTCAAAGAGCCGAGCAAAAAGCCACTAAGCAACGCTATGGTGAGATCATGGTATTTTTCGAAAACCCATTTCAAAAGTTTTGTGAAAGAGAGTAATCCTACAATAGCACCGATACCAACTGCAGCGATCATCCCAATTTCTCGAGTAGCAATGGCTTCTAAAACGGTAGCATAAGCGCCGAGCAATAGCAATATAAAACTACCGCTGATGCCCGGTAGGATCATTGCACATATGGCTAAGGCACCGCACAAGATGAGGTAGGCATAGGACTCTGAACCGGAAGAAGCGGGTAAGGTCGTTATCCAATAGGCTAGCGCAGCTCCGATTGTAAAACTTAGAATTGTGGACCATCTCCACTGACTCACTTGTTTACCAACTATGAAAATACTCGCGAAAACTAATCCAAAGAAAAAGCTCCAGAGGTGGATGGGGTAGGTTTCAAGAAGATGCGAAAGCAAAGTCGCTAAACTCAATACGCTTGTAAAAATACCGGCAAACAGTACCGTTAAAAAGGTACCGTTGATGTGGGACCAAAATTCTTTGAATTGGCCATTGAGCAATAGTTGAATCGCACGCAGATTGAATTGACTCAAAGCGTGAATGAGCGTTTCATAAATATTAGTTATGAATGCGATCGTACCGCCGCTTACTCCTGGGACAACGTCTGCTGCGCCCATAGCCATGCCCTTTAAAAATAAAAAGCCGTATTTCTTAGTCATGATCTTCCCTTTGAATAGATGCTAAAATAGCACCTACAGCAGGGATTTTCGGCAATTCCGGGAAGTATTCAGCGAAAAGTAAAAGGGTTCTAGGCTCTTGTTGCAAAGTTTCGGCTAGGACTGTTTGTGCTGCAGCTAATTCATCGATAGCTATAAGATAGCCTGAGAGCACTAAACGCAGTTGTATTGCCGTCGGGAATTTAGCTATACCATCGTAAAGTATGCGTATTGCTTCATCTAAATCGTCCAGTTCTATTAAACATTCTACATAATCCAGTACATCCTCTTCGCCATAGGCCTCTTCGAGCCATACACGTTGAAAATCCTTTAGGGCATCCGCGTAGAGTTCTAAATCCATGAGTACCCCAGCACGCTCTAAATGGATATCGTCAATGTCATTTTCTAGTTCAATGGCAGTATTGAATTGACGCAACGCTTCTTTCGGCGCGTCTAATTCTAGCTCTAAAAGTCCTATCCTAAAATGAATATAACCGGATGGGACCTCGTCACTTATGCTTTGTCGGTACGCGTTTAGTGCATCGTAAAGACGTTCATTTCGCTCGTGAATTCGGCCTTGTTCGAAATGAGCGGGATGGTAGTTTTCATCTGCTAGTGTCGCCCATTCAAAAGCTTCTAATGCTTTTTTTTCTTGATTCTTACGCAGATAAAAAGCACCAATCTGGTACCACAACAGAGGGTTGTAGGGCTCACGTGTGGTAAAGGTGTGGAATAACTCTAATGCTCTGTCGTATTCATTCGTGAAATCAAGACACATGGCTAATTGATACAAAGCACTTTCCTCGAAAGGTTCTTCTTCCATGTTACACCATTTTAAAAGTGCGTTGATGGCTCGAGGATAGTCTCCTTGACTGAGGTGTGCGTCAATGATAAGCTGCAGAACATCTACAGGATCTTCCGCATTTTCGAAGGC